>JADFIM010000009.1 GCA_022566725.1 Planctomycetota bacterium | reverse complement strand
CGGCCGGTGGTGGTGTCGAAGAGGTAGGCGGAGCCGGAGTCGTTGCCGTTGTCGTCGTCGCGCAGTGCCCCCACGATGGCGGTGGCGCCGCTGATCGCGACTGAGAAGCCGAACCCGTCGACCGCCGCGCCGTCGGTGGCCAGGAGCTTGGCAAGTTGATCGCCGAGGTCGGCGTAGGCCGGGGCGGTGCTCAGGACTGAGGCTGCCGCGGCAAGAAGTGGCATGAGATGTCGCATGTTCGTTCTCCTCTAGCTTGAACCGACATTTCCTATATCGCTTGGTCAGGGGTCGATCGCCCAGCTATTGGCATACCAGTATATCCCTCCCCACGAGAATCCAAGCCCAAAGTGCTTGCGGCTGAACGGCGCCGTTGCGCAGCGGATCGTTCATTGTGTTTGGACGTGTACCGGGCCGACACGGCCCGGCTCGCTCAAGACCCAGGTAGGGTCCGCTGTGCGGACCGATCTTGGTGAATCGGCGCGCGACATGGTCCGCGAAGCGGACCCTACGACTACGACCTCGTCGAGATTGACGGCTTGCTGCCGGCCGATCAGCCGAGGCATCAGTCGACGAGACGGTCGAATCGCGAGGAAAGGTTGTCAGGCGCGGCGATGGTGATCATCCGCGAGGTCGCACTGGTGTGCTCCATCTGCACGTCGATCCGATTCTGGGGCAGGGCACTGCGAATCCTGCTGGACCACTCGACGGCAATGACCGTGTCCGTTGAGCACAGCAACTCGTCCCAGCCGATGGCCGGCAGGTCCTGGGCCCCGGTGAGCCGAAACGCATCCACGTGCGTCAGAGTCAGCGGTGTTTGGTTGTGGTATTCTCGACAGATGATGAAGCTGGGGCTGCAGACGGCTGACGGATCAAGGCCCAGGCCCGCAGCGAGGCCTTGCACGAAGCGAGTCTTGCCGCAACCCAGCGGCCCGTCCAGGCACACGAGATCCCCGCCGCACAGCCGGCCGCCGAGCCTTGCCGCCAACGCGATCGTCTCGTCTTCGGAATGACAATGGCGTTGTATTCTCATGAGCGATGCTCCCATCCCATCTGGGAGCCGTCGAACGTCTGCGCGCCGTCTCGGACCAACACGAGCGGACCGTGGGGACCGGCTGGCTGCATCACCTCCCCGACGAGCGTGACGGGAAGCTCGCCGAGGCGATGCGGTACATCTCCGGCTGCGGTGAAGCAGAGTTCGTAATCTTCGCCCCCACTCATCGCCACCCGCCAATCGAGGCCCGGGTGACATGGAATCCGGTGCGCGTCGATGCGGATCTGCACGCCGGAGCGCTGGGCGAGGTGGGACGCGTCGCGCCCCAGGCCGTCGCTGATGTCAATCATCGCGTGCAACCTTTGGCCGAGTGCCCGCCCAAGCTGCAACGCTTCGTCGAGCCGGGGCTCGAACGTGAGATGGCGCCCCAGACCATCGGGCCCAAGCGAGCCGCCGAGGCGGCCGGTGACATACACCCCGTCGCCGACACGGGCGCCGGATCGGGTGACCGGCGGGACCGGGCCCGGTTCGGCAAGAACCATCACCGAGCACACCAGCGGCGACGACGCCTTGAGGTGCACGGCGATGTCCCCTCCGACGATCGAGCATCGATAGCGATCGGCGGTTTCACGCATCGCGTCGAACAGGGCGGTTGCTCGCTGTTGGCCGAAGTCCCGTGGAAGAGTTGCTGCAGCCAGCGCGGCGATCGGGATCGCGGCCATGGCCGCAACGTCGCTGAGGCTCCGCGTGACCGCTTTGCGGCCGACCAGCTCAATCGGCGTCGTGCTCAGATCGACGTGCTGTCCGTCAACGATCTGGTCCACCGCAACGAGCATCGCCCGTCCCGTCAGCGACACCATCGCCATGTCATCGCCCGGTGGGAGGAGGACCCGCTGGGACGGCGCGCCGGCCGTCGAATAGATGTGCTGGAGCAGCTCGAACTCGCGCATCGAATCAATGCGAAGTGTAGGCCCCGGGAGGTTGGAGACTCCTTGCCGAGGTCGCCTCGCGGGTTCCCCCCACCGCTGCCGCCGCACCCAGCGCGCGCATCAGGGCCCGGGCCGGGGGGAAGCGTCGGGCCGAGCAGACTGTGACTTGCCAGGGACGCCACGGCTGACGCCGCCGGTGACCCGGAATTGGTCCGAACTGAGTGGCATCAAGGCACTTACGCACAGCGGGCGTTCAACCGCGCCCGGCTGCATATACCCAATGGCTACGTCGGCCGGCAGAGACGGCCGCCGTAGGTCGATCCAGGCGACTTTTCAAGTTCAGGTTGGTCATCTATCCGATATGTTCGGAGAGGATCGTTTTTTTGGATCCGGAGACGCATGGATGGGCTACTCCGCGTTCCATCGCCAACATCGAGCTTCTGGAGGCAGAAACGTCTCCCGGCGGGGTGTCCCTGCTCGGGGCTGCTTGAGCGAACGCCCAGCGGCCCATCGGCGTATGACCTGTAGAAAACCTGACGCTTGCGATCGGAAGGCTGCTTATCAGATTCCAGCGATGTAGGCTGACCCAGCGTGTGTCCGAAATGAGGTGAGTGCACCGTAGACAGTACCGAACCGACGCACGATTCTTCTGACTCGCGTCGTAGTTCAATTTCCTTGTTCTTTCTCCTTTCTTCTTTCTCCTCCTTCGCCGTTCCGGCTCACGCTGGAACGGCGAGTTTGTTGGTGGTTGGCCGATCCCCAATTTGCTCGGCGTAACGACACGCCGGGACCCCTGCCTCAGACCGCGTCACGTGGATTGAGCGAGCAACGCCTGGATCAGTTCGACGTGTCGATCGGTCGCCCCTTGGTGGGCCCGGATGACCGCCCGACCGTTGTCCGCCAATTGCCGGCACCGCTGCGGGTCGTTCAGAAGCGCGTTGAGCGCCCCGGGCAGGCTGTGGCGATCGGTTTGAATGATTCCGTCACCTGCGAGCAGAGCATCGACCGTGTCTTGGAAGTCGGCCACGGATGGACCGACGATCGTGGCCTTGCCGAGTGCGATCGGCTCGATCATGTCCGACCCGTGCAGATCGCCGAACGACCTACCGACGACCACCACGTCGGCCAGGGCGTAGGCCTGGCGCAATTCCCCGATGGTGTCCAGCAGGAACCGGCCGGTTGCGCTGCCGCATTCGCTTCGTGAGCGCCGTGCACAGTGGGGCATCGCTGCCGCGGCCTGGTCGAACCACTCCGGCCGGCGTGGGGCGCACAGCAACTGTCGGCCCTTTGGGACCGCCTCCACGAGAAGCTCGTGCTCGCCGGGCGCCGTTGAGCCGGCCACGATCAACGGCCGGGTTCGATCGATGCCCATCTGGGCGGCAAGAGCGTCCGCACCGTCAACGTGATCCGCGATCTCGGCGGTGTCCCACTTCATCGTGCCGGTGATCGAGAGTGTCTCCCTTGGAACTCCCATTCGGCGGAATCGTTGCGCATACGCTTGATTCTGAACAGCGGCGAACGCGAGCCGACGAAAGCTGGGTCGGATAAGGGGGCCGAGAAGACGGTAGCCGTTGGCGCTGCGCTGGGTCAGCCGGCCGTTGATCACGCATACCGGAATCCCTCGCTGTGCGCAAGCCATGGTGAAGTTCGGCCAGACCTCCAGCTCTACGAGGGCTACAACGTCGGGCTGAACGGCCTCGAGGAATCGGATGACCGCGAAGGAGAAGTCCAGCGGGTATCGAACCACCTGATGGTCCCGGCCGAAAAGGTTGGAGGCCCTTGCCCAGCCGGTGTTGGTGGTCGCGGCGATCACAATCTGAGGCGGCACGTTGAGTTGTGCCAATCGCTCGACCAGTTTGCGGATCGCGTTCACCTCCCCCACCGACACGGCATGCAACAAGATGCGCTTTTGCCCAGTCGCTGGAGTCGGGTGGGCGCATCCAAACCGCCCGGGCCAATCGGTCTTGATCTTTCCGGTGCGAATCATTCGCACAAGCCAAATCGGCGAGGTGATAAGGGCGACGGCCAAGTAGATCGCGTCAATCAGCCAACGCATTGGCGAAGAGTGTATCCAGAGTTCACGGCTCCATCAGCCGCGAGCAGCAAGTAGTGAATCGCCGCGCAAATCAACGGACCGTCGCCCGAATCAGACCGTGGGCGGCGACGGCCTTCGCAGCCGACCCGACCGTGGGAACCGAGACCCGACGGGCTGCGGATGTGATCGAGAAAAGGAATCCGACGGACTCCCTTGGCAGGATGCGCGTCTACTGCGACAATAGATCAGGGGCGTCGCCCTTGAGATGACGACACGAATGGCACGGGGTCGCGGGCTGGCCAGCCACATGATGGAACTGCACGTCTGCAATCGGGATGGATCGCTCCTGCGGGCCTACGCCTTGGGCGACAGCGAGGAGGTGATCATCGGCCGAGATGACACGTGCGATATCCAGATCCGCGCCAAGAGTGTTTCAAGAGAGCATTGTGCGATCGAGCGTGAGGGCGATGATTTGATTCTTCGCGACCTCGGCTCGACGGGGGGCACGTTTCTACACGGAAAACGTGTGGACAGGGTCCAGCTGACCGACGGCTTGGAGGTCGTCATCGGGCCCGCGATTCTCAAATTCTACGACAGTGGAATCTGATCCAGCCGACTCGGTATTCGCCGGCAGCGTGCGACGAATCTCCGCCCGGCCGGGTGCCGGCGGCGAGTAACGCCCGCAAAACCACCGTCCGGTTCGCGCCCGGGCGGTTCGAGGGCGATGAGGTGAAACGACTGCTTCCCGATGGGACCACACGCGGCGGTGGGTCAATACCCGCGACCTCCTCGCTGGGCCTTCTTGAGGTCCGCAAGCTGCTTGCGAAGCTCGGCGATCTGGCGTTGATAGAACTCTTTGTCCTGCAGCCGGGTGCGAGTGACGTTGGGCGCCCGATCGATCCACTTGATGAGGTCCTGATAGATACTGATCTGCGCCCCGAGCTGCTCTTCGGCACTGCCTGAGGTCTTCCAATACCCCAGACGAGCCATCAGCCGTGGAATCTCTTCATTGGCCCGCTCGACCGTGCGATACCACCGGTCGGTAATCTTGCGTCCGTAGTCGCTCTTCTCATGCCATCGCGGAAGGTCGAGCAGCTTCGCCAGCTCTTCCTCGGTGTCGGCGGTACCGTCGGAGAACCCGCAGTGCAGCGCGTTGGAGGAAGTGAAAGTCAGGTTCTGCTCTTCGTCGGACAGGATGAACTCGCCGGAGAGGTCGCCATAGAAGGTGACCTCGCCGGTCTGCGGGTCTTTGTCGTAGGAGCACAAGAACTTCTTGAGCTTCATGGATCGAGCGATATGTTCGCTGTGGCCGGCCATCTTGGCGACGCGAACCAAGAACGCGATTTCCTCTTGCAGCTCCTCCTCGGGGACGTGCTGGAGGCCTCTGATGGTCGTAACTGAGCCGGCGGTGCCTTCGGTCATCATGTAGATCTCATCGCAGACCATCGCGGTTGCGCAGCCGGCGGAAATGGCTTTTTGGATCCAGGCCACCACGCGGTGGCGCTTCTTGATGTCCATAATAGTTTCAATAATGAGCTCCGTCTCGAGCACGAGACCGCCGTTGGTGTCGATGAGCAGGACGATGATCTGCCCGGTCCCGTACTTGTCCGCCTCCTCGCCGATCATCTTGATCTCGTCGTAGCGGATTTCCGTGCCGACGCCGCCTTTCAGCGGCAGGACGAAGACGCCGGGCGTCCTATCGTCGGGCGTGGCCTCCTTCACGGCACCCGCGGGGCGGTCCGGACGCGCTGCATCTGACTCGGCCGCACCAGCCTCCTCGGCCTGGATCGTGCGAATGGACAGGATGTCGTTCTTGAAAACCGTCTTGCGTCGGGTTTCCCCGGCAATGTCACCCTCGATTGTGACGTGGTACGCTGCCGCGGCGACCATCCGGCCCTGGAACACGACCTCGATGCCCTGCTGGAGAATCTTGAGCTCGACGTAATCTGAAATCTCGCCTCGCCAGCCGGACCCGTCCTTGAGTCGAATCTGTACTGCTTCTCCCCCAAGCGCCGCCGAAGCAATACAGCCAACGATCGTACATACGAGCGCGTTTCGAATAAGGTGCTTCATGGTCATTACTCGTTACTTCGATTCAGCGGTGCGAAGAATGCAGTTTGCAGGAGCCATGGTAGAGCTAGAGCTTCTGGTTCGGCCGCGGCGTCTACCGGCCCACGCCAGCGCCGCCACGACCCACTCCTCCCCCGCCGCGGCCACCACGCTGTTGTTGGCGAAGCGACCGGATCTGCTCCCTCAGTTGCTCTACGATCGTGACCAGATCGAACCTCCGGAGGCCCAGCTCGGTTTGTAAGCGAATCTTCACGGCTTCGTAGCGATCGATTGCCCTGATGATCTTCTCGACATCGAGCTTGGCCCGGCCAAGCCACTTCAAGGTCTCGTCACCGCTGGCCCAGCCCCTGTGTTGCTGGTAGTCGGCCCACCACGTCTTGCAGTTGTCGGAGTTACGGCGCCAACTCTTGACGTAGCGGTCGAAAACCTCCTCAGCCTCCCCCTCGATGACGCGATATTCGCGGTAACCCAGCAGGAACGCCAGGTCGTCGAGCGTCTCGACCGTGCCATCACTGATGGCGAGGTCCTCAGCGTCCTTGGCCCGGAAGTCAACTGTGTTCTCATCGTCATCGTCCACGAGGAACTCGCCGAGGTCATTGAGGGCCCAGACGACCTCCCGCCCCTTGAACGACGCGCTGAGGGTGAATTCGGGCAACACCATGGCGTCGATCAATTTCAGGCTGTAGCCGCCGTACTCGGCGAATCCCTTCAGCCATGCCATGTACGCTTCACGAAACTTCGCGTACACCTCCTCGTCGGAGACGTTGAAATTCTTGCGCACGTCCGCGATGCCGCCCAGCCGCCCGGCGGGCTTCATGTACAGCTCATCCCATGCCATCGCGATCACCGAGCTGATGCCTTGCGAATCGTGAACCCACATCACCTGAGGAATGTCTCGAAGCTCGTCACGGAACAGGTTCACAAGCTCTCGATACGAATCGAGAAACGTGCTCGAGTCGAACCCCCTTTCCTCCGTGCCCCACCTCGTGTACAGCCTGTCCTCAGTGTCCTGGCAATGCAATTCCAGAACTAGGTAGTCGGGTTTGACCCTCCTGATCTCATCAACCATCTCTCGGTAGACGTCCGGATGGATGTCGGTACCCATCTGGCCCTTCATGGGGATGAGGTACAGACCGGGGACGTTCTGGGCATCACTTGAGGGTCGTGCCCGGCCGTAGCGGAGTTGCTCCGGCTCGTCGGAGGATTCGCGCGTTCGGATCGATTCCTTCGGCTCGGCTGCAGTCTTCACCTCAACGCCGCGCTCGATGTGGGCGATCTCGTCCATTCTGAACGTCCGACGAGATTTCATGTGCAGTTTCAGATCGATGATCTCAAATTCGATCTCCGTCCTGCTCTCGCTGAGGATACGGCCGTGCAGCTCCCGCCCGTCAACCATGTGCAGAATGTCCTCGGTTAACACATCATCCTCGCCGCGCGCCAAGCCGGGGGACGGAGCAAGAAGGACGACAACCACGGCGACAAAAGCGATTCTTAGCCAGGCATCAGGAGGGGATTTCATGGGGAAACCTCACATGTAAAGCTGGGTGACCACTGAACGCAGAGCCCGATCGGCGACGTCTTGTGTCCCAATGCAGCGCGCGTGCGCATATCGCCGATGCGGCATTCTGTTAGTACTGTATCCGACGCATCGCCCAGGGCAAAGTTTCGTCCGTCACGTTCTTCGGCTCGGCCGCCCGGCCTGTGGGGGCCGTGAACGCGGCTGAATCGACTGCGGCTGGATAGCCCGTCGCTCAATTGTCCGGCGAACCACCCTCTGTGGTCACGAAGATCGTCTTCGCAAGCGCCAACGCCGCGGCCTTTTCTCGGACAGTCCCCTCAAGCTGGGCGTCGTACACCGCATCCAGCACCCGTTTGAAAAGAGGCCCGCGGGGCAGCCCCAGGGCGATCAGGTCGTGGCCGCCGATCAACGCAGGGGGGGCCAAATCCGATTCGGCCAGCGCCGACACCTCTCGGCGGATTCTGACAAATGCCTGGGGGTCGGTCGCTTGGAGCAGTAGCAGAGCCTCGTCGAATTCGCCCCCGGCCGCCAGCCGCTTCTGTTTGGCGACACGGAGCTTTGGCCAGGAGCCACGCAAGGCCTCGTAGATATCCAGGCATCGGCTCATAGCCGTCTGGTCGGCGTTGGACAGCAGCAAGGCTGCCGACCACCGCCGGCGGGCACGCGCTGTCACATCCGCGTCAGCATCCTCGTGGCGGTCGAGCAGCCACGCCGCAAGGGCTGTGGGGTACGCAACGTCGGCGGGCAACCGGCCAAGGCGGTTGGGCGCCGCGGCTTGGTGGGGCTCATGCAGCACAGCCTGATCGAGCCCCAGGGTCTGAAGCTCCATCGCCGCCACCGCCCGGTTTCGGTCGCTGAGCATCTGCTTGAGCTCTTGGCCGATGCGTTCTGGGCTGACGCCTTCAAGGTCATCGACACTTGCACGAATCGCTTCGCTTGTCGCGGCGTCGATGGCGAAACCAAACCGTGCGGAGAACCGTATTGCACGAAGCATCCGCAGGCGATCTTCTCGCAGCCGAGCATGGGGATCGCCAATGGCTCTGATCAGCTTGGCCTTCAGATCCGCCTGGCCCCCGACGAAATCAATAAGCTCGCCCGTGAGCGGGTTCTCAAACAGGCCGTTGATCGTGAAATCACGGCGCTGCGCGTCGTGCCGGGCGTCGGAGTAGGCCACCGTGTCGGGGTGGCGGCCGTCGGAGTACACACCCTCGGTGCGGAAGGCGGCGACCTGAATCTGGTGGCCCATTGACGACACCAACATCACCCCGAACGATTCCCCGACATGCTGGGACTTGCGAAACAGCTTGCCCACCGCATCCGGCCTCGCATCTGTGGCGATGTCATAATCGGTCGGCTCCAGGCCCATCAGTCGGTCGCGGACACAGCCGCCGGCGAAGTACGCGATATTGCCGGCTTCAGTCAACGAACGCACGACCTGCATGGCCGCGGTTCGAAGATCAACGCGGTTGACGCCACGCGGCTTGTCACCTTGCGATTGCATCTGGCAAGAGCCTAGACGGTGTGATGCTGGGCGGATTGCGCCGAGCTGGGCACGGCCGGCCCGGCGGCGGTCGCGGGCTCATAAATCAGCACCCACATGTCCTTTCTGTACTGATGATCCTCCGGCCCAACGAAGCCCGGAATTGTAAGATCAACTGCGTTGGGGCCAAGCGGGCTTCGAAGAACCGCAAAACCGCGATCACCCATGAGCGTCCGGCACCGAGCGATCTGCTGGAGGATCCGGGGCCGCGACTGCTGATCCTCCATCATCCTGTACGGAGGATCGATGAAGATCAGATCCGTCGGCTGCGGTGCCCGTAGCAAGCACGTTTGAGCCAGCGCATCACCGAGCATCGCCTTTGCCCGCTCGCCGCAGCCCAGCCGTTGGATATTCCTCTGCAGGACACGATAGGTCTTGGGATTGTTCTCCACCATCAACACCGCCGCGGCGCCGCGGCTGACCGCCTCCAGCCCGGCCGTTCCGATGCCTGCAAACAAGTCCAGCACGCGCGCGCCATCAAACCACTCGTGCAGCATGCCGAAGACCGATTCCTTGACCCGACCCAGCAATGGCCGGGTCGTCTCGTCATCGGGGACAGTAACCAACACTCGCGAGCGAAACTGGCCGGCAATGATCTTCACCATGGGTCCGCGGGCCTCCAGGGAAACGGCCACGCCCCCAACAGCAGCCGCCAATCCACCATTGCGAAGTCAAATGGTACACCGCGAACAGGACCCGGCGACCGCCCACCTCGAACTGACGCCCTTGCCACCATCATGCACTGCGCGGCGCCACTGATAGACTTGTCCGCTCGGTGAGGAGTGGTCCCGATGATGGACACGACCGGCGGGAATGACCAGGCGTTCTTCACCGTCGTCGCCTGGCCGCAGGGCTTGAGCCGAGACGCGCTGGCTGACCTATTGGCTCCTGCGCTGGGGATGGACCGGCCGACGGTGTACCTGCGGCTCGGGCGTGACCCGCCGGCAATCCTCGGACGGATCGGTGGCGCCAAGGCTCAGACGGGCATCGATACGCTGCGGCAGCGTGGGGGCGACGCCTTCGCGCCCACCCTCGCTGATATTGAGGCCCTTGGGCCAACGCTCAAGATCAAACAGATGCAGGCGGCCGACGGACGGTTTGACATCGTGCAATGGCGCGGACCGCCCGGCCATATCCCGTTTTCGCAGATCCAGATCCTTGTGCGAGTCCAGTTGAGCGAGACGAAAAGAGAACCACAAGCACTCTTTGATGTTCGCCACGTCGGCCGTTTCCTTGGGAACCCGGCCTTGGCCACCGGCTATGCCTACGGCGGCGCGTACGGTGCGGCCCTGGCCTTTCAATGGGGATATGCGACGGCGTCTGAGGACAGAGCGCTCGCCACATTACAGACGTCGCACAAGCTGGACCTTCACACCACCGACGGCAAGGTCTACCAGATCGATGGCGACAAGTTTGGCTTCCAGATACTTGGAGACACCCGCGGCTACAGCGATAACACCAACATCGATCGGATGTGCGAGCTGATCGCCCACGTTGTGCCGGATGTCATCATTGATCCCTACTTTGGGCTATGGAAGCCTCCCCCGGGCCATCTCAAGCTGCGGCTGCCCCGGATGCGTGTCAACCACGACGATCCGGCCTTTGCGTTTTATTCCCGATGGGCGGCCCTTTTGTACCGCCATGTCCTGGGCGGTGCGGGTGGGTCTTGATCCCGCGGCGACGCGGATGCCGGACCCTCTTACACTGGTTGGGACATGAGCAACCTCACGACGCTCCCAGATGCTGCCGGGCGGTTCGGGCCCTTCGGCGGTCGATATGTGCCCGAGACGCTGGTGGCGGCCTTGGATCAGCTTGCCGAGGCGTATGCGCAGGCGAGCCGCGACAAGCAGTTCCAGTCGGAGCTTGGCGAGTTGCTGAGCCGATATGCCGGCCGACCGACGCCGCTGACCTTCGCCCAGCGCCTCACCGATTATGCAAGCGGGGCGAAGGTCTACCTGAAGCGAGAAGATCTCGCTCACACCGGAGCGCACAAGATCAACAATACGCTCGGCCAGGCGTTGCTCGCGGTCCGTATGGGCAAGAAGCGGGTGATCGCGGAGACCGGCGCCGGCCAACACGGCGTGGCCACCGCCACCGCAGCCGCCCACTTCGGCCTGCAATGCGAAGTCTACATGGGCGCCGAAGATGTTCGCCGCCAACGCCTCAACGTCTTCCGCATGGAGCTGCTTGGGGCCAAGGTGCATGTGGTCGAGACCGGCTCCCGCACGCTCAAAGATGCCACCAACGAGGCGCTGCGCGACTGGATGGAGACCGCCGAGCATACCCACTACATCCTTGGATCCGTTGTAGGCCCGCACCCGTTTCCGATGATCGTGCGGGACTTCCAATCGGTCATCGGCCGCGAGTGTCGCGCCCAGTGCCTTGATGCGTTGGGCCGGCTCCCCGATGAGATCATCGCCTGTGTGGGTGGCGGGTCGAACGCGGCCGGCATGTTCTATCCCTTCATCGACGATGAGACCGTGCAGCTCGTGGGTGTGGAGGCCGGGGGAAGATCAACCGCGATCGGCGATCATGCGGCGCCGCTGCGTTACGGCTCGCCCGGGGTGCTGCACGGCTCGCTCAGCTACGTGTTGCAGGATGAGTTCGGCCAGACTCAGGCGGTTCATTCCTGCTCAGCCGGGTTGGACTACCCCGGGGTGGGGCCGGAGCTCTCCTGCTGGAAGGAGGCCGGGCGCGTGGAATATACGACCGTGACCGATGCCGAGGCGATCGATGCGTTTTGTCTGATGAGTCGGCTGGAGGGGATTGTCCCGGCGTTGGAGCCGGCCCACGCCATCGCTGCTGCGATCCAAAGGACTGCAACGATGTCGCCTACGCAGACGCTGGTGATCAATCTCTCCGGCCGAGGCGATAAAGATGTGCAGGAAGTCGCACGGTTGCTGGAAGAGCGCTGAGGGGACGCTGCGCGTCACCCGCTAAACGCGCATTCACCACGGTTTGGAGCGATTTCCCCTGTTTAGCGGCCGCCGCGCAGCGGCGCCTCTGCTACGATGCGCTCCACACATGGTCCTGGCCTATCACCTGATCCTCAGCGCGTACGGATTCTGGCTGCCCGACGATGAGCGCGGATCATGGTCGCAGTTCGTCCGCGCTTACGAGTTGGCGCGGTTTGGCCCGGCCACGAAGACGACGACACGGCGATCCGTCGCGCATCGGCGTTACGATCCCATCCGGCGCGATGCCATGCTGGCTGCTCTGGCCCGCAAACCCGTCGTGTTCGACGGTCACCAAGCGCGGGCAGTTGCCCGTGGGTTGTCCGACTACGCTGCCCGCTCTCCTGTGCCGATCTACGCTTGCGCCGTGATGCCGAATCACGCTCATCTGGTGGTTGGTCGGAGCCGGCTACTGATCGAGCGCGTGTGTGAGCAGCTCAAAGGTGCGGCAACGGCTCAGTTGAACCGTGAAGGCCGACATCCGTTCGCCGGTCAGTCGTATCGCAACGGCCGGCTGCCTACACCGTGGGCGCGCAAAGGATGGTGGGTGTTCCTCGACCGCGCCGCGGACATTCGGCGAGCGATCCGCTACGTCAACGCCAATCCCGTACGAACAGGGCTGCGGCCCCAGCGGTGGTTGTTTGTTACGGCCTACGAGCAACAATGGGCGGGGACGCTGCGCGACACCCGCTAAACGCGGCTACGCGATCTTCGGCCGTTTATGCCACACGTCGAGTTGCCTTTCCAGCGCCATGCCGATTGAGCACAGCGTGCCTTCATCAAAGAGGCGACCCCACAACGTGATGCCGTGAGGCGTGCCATCATCTTTGTACGCGCAGCGGAGTGTGAGCGAAGGATGGCCGGTGTTGTTGGTGATCAGCAGCAGCGAGCCCGCGAAGCTGGGGCTGATCATTGCGTCGATGTCGGTAAACTTTTCAGCCATCATCTCCATCACCGACCGGCGGAACCGCTGGGCCTGCACATACTCGATCGCGGGAACGAACCGTGTCTGGCGGAAGGTGTTCGGCCAGGCCTCCGGCTCCTGCCAGACCAGCTCGTCGTCGCGGTTGTTCAGCGTCAGCTCCTCGAAGCACGCCGCAGCCTCCACGAGCAGAATCGTCATCAGCGCGTCATAAGGCCAGTCGGGGAGGTCGATCTCGACCAGTTGCAACCCAACGGTGCGCGCCGATTCGAGCACGCGGCGATCGAGGTCTGTCGCCCGCTTGCCCTCGAACCACTTGGGCGAGTAGCCGACGCGCATGCCCTTGACCGCTTGGGTGGCGTCGAAATTGAATGGAATGGCGAGGGACGCGGGATCGTCAGCGTCGGGCCCGTTGATGGCCGAGAGCACCAGCGCGCAATCCTCGACCGTTCGGCAGATCGGGCCGATCTTGTCCAGTGACCAGCACAGGGCCATGGCTCCCGTGCGGGCGACCCGACCGAAAGTCGGTCGCAAGCCCGTGGCCCCGCAGCGCATGCAGGGCGAGACGATTGACCCCAACGTCTCGGTCCCCAAACTAAAGCCCACGAGACCGGCGGTCGTTGCCGCGGCGGGACCCGCGCTGGAGCCGCTTGAGCCTTGATCGAGCTTCCAAGGGTTGTTGGTTCGGCCGTCGAACCAGATGTCGCCGTAGGCCAGCGCCCCCAGCGTCAGCTTCGCCACGAGCACCGCTCCTGCGTCGTCGAGTTTCCTGACGACCGCGGCATCAGTCTTCGGCAGCCGGTCCTTGTAAGGATTGGCCCCCCAAGTGGTCTTGATACCGGCCGTGTCGAACAAGTCTTTGGCGCCCCAGGGGATCCCGTGCAGCGGTCCACGGTAGCGCCCCTCGGCAATCTCCTGGTCGGCCCGCCTCGCCTGGCTGAGCGCACGCTCTGGGGTCAGCGTAATCGTGCACTGGAGCTTCGGCCCGATTCGCTTGAGGCGGTCGAGATAGATCTTCATCAACCGGAGACTGGAAAGCTCGCCGCGCTCGATCCAGCGGGAGAGGCTGGTGACCGGGGCATAGGCGATGTCTTGGTCGTCTGTCGGCAACCGACCGGGATCGATCTTTGAGCGGACAATCGGGCGGGATTCCGCATCGATTTGCACCGAGGGCAGACGAGGGTCGAAGACGGTCGCCGGTGCCAGGCGATTCGCGAGCGCCTGCGATCGACGGCCTTGATATCGGGCCACATCGTCTTTGATCCCCTTGAGGATGACTGCTCGCTCAGCTTCAGTGAACTCGACCGCCGCCAGTTTCTCCGCTTCGGCGAGCGTGGCCGGCGTGATCGTCGGCCCTGTTCCCTCGGCGCGGGGAATCATGTCTGATAGGTCGCGCGGTTCAGCCGGTTCTTCTTGTGGCCCGCTGCTTGCCCGATCCGGCCACGCCGCCGACGCAGCCACCGCACCGCAGGAGAGGAGGAATCCTCGACGTGTTGCCGGACTCGTTTGATTCGTGGTCATGGCGGATGCTCCGTCTGGATTGTGAGGCGAGAAGTGTACTTCACGCCACGGCGCGGGAGCATCGCCGGTGGAGCCGGCCGACAGGGGACACGCCGCCACATGCCCAGGCGTTGCAAAGCAATTCTTCTACCCAGTTGGATATCTCCAGCTCAGTCGATTGTGCAGACCGGGGTGGCGTTTCCGGTTGATCATGCTCGGGAGCTGAATATGGCCTCTCGAACTGCCATCGCGCCTTGTACCGCTGTCGCTGAATTGGATGCTGTGCGTAGGAGGCACCCTGTGAAGCGGACGACACGGCTATGCGCTCAGGTGCCTCTAGAAGGTTGGTTCCAACGGGACTGTGGCTGGCGGCCACGGTCGCCTTACTGGCGGGATGTGCCTCGCCCGCCAAGAAGCAGTACGAGCGCCACCTTTCGATCACCCTCGCGCCGGTCGCGCCCGGCAGCGCAGCATTGGCGGCGTTTGATGTGGACCGAAACGTCGAGCGACGGGCCGTGTTGGCGGCGGCTGACGTGGTCGCCTCCGCCGCCGCAGGACCACAATAGCCCAGCGTCACACGAGCAGCGTTGCGGGATTCTCGATCAACTGTTTGAGGGTTGCCAGGAATTGTGCCGCCATAGCCCCGTCAATGACGCGGTGATCGAGACTGAGCGTGGCGGACATTTCGTGGCCAACCGTCATCTCACCGTGGCGCACGACCGGTTTCTGGAGGGCGGCGCCGACCGCAAGGATTGCACAATTCGGCGGGTTGATGATCGCCGTGAAGTGCTCGACGCCGAACATCCCGAGGTTGGAGAGCGTGAACGTGGCGTCGGCCATCTCTTCGAGGGTCAGCCCACGGGTGCGAGCCTTCCCGGCGAGGTGTTTGGATTCGAGCGAGATCGTCCGCAAGGTTTTCTGATCCGCATTGCGAACGGTGGCGACGACCAATCCCCCACCGCGCTCGACCGGCAGGGCGATCGCCAAGCCGATGTTGACGGTGCCGTGAATCTTGATGTGGTCACCGCGCCAAGATGCATTGAATTGCGGGTGTTGGTGCATGGCCAGAGCGCAGCCACGTACCAGGAAATCGTTTACCGATAGCCTCACGCCTTGCTCGTCAAGCTGATCGTTGAGCGTGCGGCGCAGCTGGAGCAGCGGATCCATGTTGAACGTGACGGTGACCTGATAATGCGGGATGGTGGCCTTTGCCTCGACCAGCCGCCGTGCGATCGTCTGCCGCATGTTGGATAGCGCAACGGTCGCCTCTTCGAGGACACCGGTCGCCTGGACGATGGTCGTGTCGATAGGCACCGGCGTGGCGGGCACCACTGCCTTGGCGGACGGAGGAATCGCGGCAGCCGTTTCCTGACCGGCCTCAACCGCCCGCAGGACGTCGCGCTTGACGATGCGCCCGCCCGGTCCGGACCCCTGTAGCGTGCTGACATCGACTGCATGCTCCTGGGCGAGGCGGCGAGCGACGGGGCTCAAGCGAACACGGCTGTCACCGGCGGCTTCATATTGCGGCGGCGGCGCAGGCGCGGGGATCGTCGATGAGGCCGTTGCCGTGGCCGTCATAGTCGGCTCGTCGGGCTCAGCAGCGGGCGGTGGATCGGCCTTCGCGTGTTCGGAGCGCTGCACCGCCGGCTGGGCAGCGATGGTCGCCGCAACTTCCTCGCGGTCTTCACCTTTCTCGGCCAGGATCGCGATCACCGTGCCGACCTCAACGATCTTCCCTTGACCGACGAGAATCCTGGCAATTGTCCCGTCGTCGAAGACCTGCATCTCCATGGTGGCCTTGTCGGTCTCGATGTCCGCAACCGCGTCGCCGGCCGAAACCACATCGCCTTCGGCCACGTTCCACTTGATAATCGTTCCCTGCTCCATCGTGTCCGAGAGGCGGGGCATGGTGATTTCGATGGACATGGGATGTGTCTCGCGTTTGATTGCGTACGTGAGGCAAGCCCAGGGAAAGCTTTCCCTGGGCTTTACGCGTTGTACGTCACGGTGCGAACCGCTTCGCAGATCTTGCGCGCGTTGGGAAGCATCTCCTGCTCCAGGTTGTAGGCATACGCCGGTGGGACATCGTCGCTGTGCACGCGAACGACGTGGTGATCCAGGTCGTCGAAGCAGCGCTCATGGACCTGGGCGGCGACCTCAGCCCCGATCGACGCAAATGGCCATGACTGATCGACCACGACGCAGCAGTTGGTCTTGCACACCGACCGGACGATCGTTTCTATGTCCAAGGGGCGGATCGTTCGGCCGTCGATCACCTCGCAGTCGATCCCGTCCGATGCCAGCGTCTCGGCCGCTTCCATGCAGAAATACAACGGCCGGCCGAAGCTGACAATTGTGCAGTCGCTGCCGGTGCGGCGGACGGTGGCCTGGCCCAACGGAATCAGGTACTCGGCTTCGGGGACGTCTCCCTTGACCGAAAGCAGCCGTTCCGATTCGAGGAAGAACACCGGATTGTCATCGCGGATGGCCGTCTTGATCAGGCCCTTGGCATCATAGGGATCAAATGGGATGGCTATTTTCAAGCCCGGGACGTTGGCGTACATCGACTCAACAGACCAGGAGTGCGTGGAGCCGAGCTGGCCGCCGGCTCCGTTGTTGCCCCGATAGACGATGGGGATCTTGAACTGGCCGCCGGACATGTACAGCATCTTTGGGGCGTTGTTGAGGATCTGATCCGCGGCGACCAGGCTGAAAGACCAGCTCATGAACTCAATGATCGGGCGCAGGCCCATCATGGCCGCGCCGATGCCCAACCCGGCGAACCCCGATTCGGAAATGGGCGTGTCGATCACCCGCTGCGGGCCGAACTCCTGGAGCATGCCCCGGCTGACCTTGTAGGCCCCCTGGTACTGGGCCACCTCCTCACCCATGAGGAAGACGCAGGGATCGCGGCGCATCTCTTCGCTCATCCCTTCGCGCAAGGCGTCACGGAATTCGATCTGCCTGGTCGTGCTCATGCTACGCCTGGCCCTGTTGGGTCTCATCGAGCATCGGCGGCTGGCTTGTGCCGAGGTACGGCCCCCACACGTCGGCGTAGACGTCCGTGTAAAGCTCTTCGGGTCCGGGCGGCGGCGACGCCTCAGCCCACTTGATCGCCTCGCGAACCTGCGCGCGAATCTCCTTGACCAGCGCGTCATACTCCTTCTGGGGGAGGTTGCGCTGCGTCATGAGGAAGTTGGCAAGCCTGTCGATGGGATCCGCCGCCTCGTATTGCTGCTCCTGCTCCTTCGTGCGGTACTTGCGGGGGTCGGACATCGAGTGGCCTTTGTATCGGTAGGTTCGCAGCTCCAGGAAGGCCGGCCGAGATGTTTCCCTGCACCGATCGACGACCGGCTTCACGCCATCATAGACTGTCATCACGTCCATACCGTCGATGGAAGCGTGTTCGATGCCGTAGGCCAACGCCTTGGCGGTGATCTGATGAGCCATGGTGGTGCCGCGGTCGACGGACGTGCCCATGGAATAGCCGTTGTTCTCGCAGACGAAGACAATGGGCAAGTCGAGAATCCCCGCCAGATTCATCGCCTCGTGGAAGGCGCCCTGATTCAGCGCGCCGTCGCCGAGAAAGCACGTGGTGACACGGCTGGATGCGGCGCTGTTGATCACTTCGTCCAGGTACTTGGTGGCAAAGGCGATGCCAACCCCAAGCGGGCACTGGGCTCCCACGATCCCGTGCCCGCCGAACATTTGGTTCGTCTTGTCGAACATATGCATCGAACCGCCCTTGCCTTTGGCGCAGCCCCCGATGCGCCCGAACATCTCGGCCATGCAGTGCTTCGGATCCATTCCCCGGGCCAGGGCGTGTCCGTGATCGCGGTAGGCTGTGATGATCGGATCATCATGACCCAATGCAGCGATGACCCCGACCGCCACCGCTTCCTGGCCGATGTAGATGTGCAAGAACCCGCCGATCTTGCGGTTCTGATAGGCCTGCATTGACCGCACTTCGAACTCGCGGATCAGCAGCATGTCGCGCAGCCAGTTCCGCAGGGTTTGGTCCGGAAGGTTGGCCGCGAGATTCTTTTGGGTGGCTGGAGGCGTCGCCATCGTGGGCATCAAGTGGTCTCTCAGCAATGGACCGGGATCAGGATAGCCCACGTGCGCGATGCGGTCACTGTCCCAACGCCGCTACGAAGCTCCTCGTCTCAGACAAGCAGCCGCCGAGGTTGTCGACACCATTATCGGCCGATTGACGCCGCCGGGTGACTACTTTGCCATCGCGCGCCTGGTATCGGTCGCGGTGGTTCCCAACGCCCTGGCCTGAAGGATCAATAGCGCCGTTTCAAGCTGCGGGTCGAGACCCTTGGTGAGCAGATCAGTGATGTCTGGGCGCCCGTCAGCCTCCACCGGGTCGTCCTCGCGAAGGATGTCGGCCGCCTGCCGTAGATCATAGGCGGCCTTGATCTGCTGGGGTGTCGTGTCCACGACGATATCGGGATCCACTCCCCAATCCTTGGCTCCGGGTCGGCGGTGAACGAGGCGCCCCTTCTCGCCGCGCTCGCGTTGCTCCTTGGTCGCCGGCAGGCGGTAGTACTGCGTGGTGAGCTTCAACCTCGCCTCGTGAGCGATGCGGTGCACCGTCTGCACGCTGCCTTTGCCGAAACTGCGCTTCCCAACAACGACCGCAGCCCGGTGGGCCTGAAGACAACCCGCCACGATCTCACTGGCGCTGGCGGAGCCCTGATTGATGAGCACCACGGTGGGGAGCCCGGCCATCGCGGCCTTGCGCGGGTCGGCCCGTCGATCGGGCCAGGCCTGCTCCTGGTCCTTCGTCTCGCCGGAGACGATGACGCCGCTACCGACAAACAGGTTGCTCACGTCCACTGCCGAGGGGAGCAGGCCGCCGGGGTTGTAGCGAAGATCAAGAATCAACCCGTTTGGCCGGCCATCGACGTTGATCTGTTCCCACGCCTCCTTCAGATCACGATACGTGTCTTCATTGAACGCGGTGAGGCGGATATAGGCGATGCGAGTATCCGGATCGATGAACCAATCCCATCGCGGCTTGCCGTTGTCGTCCAGCCCCGTCTTCCACCAGCCCTTGACCGATCTGATCTTGATGACGTCGCGCGTGATCGGGACGCGAATGATGTCTTCAGCGCCCTCCCGGCGGATGCCGAGCTCGACCGTGGTGCCCTTGGGACCGGTGATCTTGTCCACCGCATCGTTGAGACTCCAGCCGACGGTAGATTCGCCGTCCACCTCGGTGATGCGGTCGTTCGGTTTGATGCCGGCGAAATATGCAGGAGTGCCTTCGAGTGGATTCACGACATTGATCTGGCGCTTCTCGTCGTGGCGAATCAGGATCCCCACCCCCACGAAGCTTCCCTGCGTGGATTGCTTGAACCGGCGGAGCTTGTTCGGCCAGATGATCTCGGAGTATTCATCGAGCGCGCGCATCGCGCCGTCGCCGAACTCCCGGTAGAGCACCTCGTTGGGCAGTTGGATCGTTTCCCGTGATTTCTTCACCACATCGTCGAGCAATCCGGAACATTTCCAGTACCCTTGGTCCTTCCTCAGCTCGCGGTCGGGCATATCGTCTAGCCAAAGCAGCTTCTGGTCGAGAAAATCAATCCAGCGGTTGCGCTTCTCGGCATTCTGAAGGTTGGGGTAGGTTTCAGCGAGGGCAGGCATGGTGGCGAGCATTTTGAGGGCTTTCAACGCTCCGTTCAGCAGCGGCCGCCAGCCGTTGTCGTCGGCTTCAATGTGGTCCCTGGCTGCCGCCCGCAGCGCCTCCTTGACCATCCGATGGTTGATGTCATGCAGCCGTAGCTTCCAATCCTCGGTCCGCCGGGGGTTGAACTCGTCCAATGGCTTCTCGCCAAAGCGCTGGGCTTGGCGGCTACGCAGTTCGTGCATGCGCTGGGGCGCGTAATTGGACAACAGCACCAGCCTGCGGTTGGTGCGATCAAGTTCCTCCTCGTATTCGCTCGTGTGCTCATAGAGCACGTTGAGCCGGTACAGCAGCTCGTAGGCCAACAACCAGTCGCCGTCGCGCCGGGCGATGGGAATCTGCGCCTTGGCCCGAGTGACGACCTGGGCAATCTCGGGATCATCCAGAACAGCTTCCAGATCGTCGCTGAGGGTCTGCACCTCGACCGCCGTCGTCAACGCCTGGGAGACCTTGTCCGCTGCCAAATGGGTGCGCATCCGTTCGCGTGCGTCAGCGCGGTCCGCTCTCCTGGTAGCCAGTCCATCGCGCAAGTTGCGATCATGTTGGTCCAGGGACGCGCGGAGCCGCTTGGCATCTTCGTTTTCTGCCCGCCCCGGGATCTGCTTCAGGTATGTCTCCAGTGCCCCGCGATCACCCTGGCTGGCCGATTCCCAGACCAGCTCCGACCACCGCTCGATCGTCAGCTGCTCGTCCTGAGCGTTGAGCGGGCAAACACATGCTCCCCATACGCAGACTGCGACGATCAAAGCACGGCTGCCAAGGCTGATTTGCGTCATCTTCACGTCATACCTTTCGCTTTGATGGTTCTGTACGTCCACGATTCGCCGGTGGGTGCATCGGCAAGGAACCTATGGCACGATAACGTGGCACGATAAAGGCGGGCATCGGTTGCGCATCGACCATCACTGCAGATTCCTTCACCAGATTAGCCCAGCGGCTCCGCCTTGCGGTGGGCTGGCACGAGGAGTTCCGTCTGCATTCTCCGATAACGCCTGCCATAGTTCCATCTGGGCACCTCGTCAAGCGCGGTAGGCTGGGCAGTTTGCTGGAGCCAAGGGGCTGCCTGACCAACTCTAACTATACTACTGGTTCCATGGACGTCTCGGTTCTGTCCGCGCTGGTTCTCTTAGGAACAATCGTATTGTTGCTCGGGGTATTCTTCGTCGGCGTGGTCATATTGACTCGGTCGTATCGTCGACGGCAGCGCAGGCGCCATGACCGTGCATCACCAACCCTGCCCGACCCATGGCGCGAAGCAGGCAGGAGGATGGAGCCGCCCGCAGCGGCCTGCCCTGACCCTCCGGAGGACGGGCCCGCGTGAGCACCGCACGGCCTGTAGCAGTGGTGACTGGAGCGGGGCGGCGGGTAGGGCGGGCCGTCGCTGTGGAGCTGGCCCGCAATGGGTTTGATCTCGCCCTGACCTACCACCGCAGCGAGGCTGAGGCGAGCAAGACCGTCTCCCTGGCGATTGCGGCCGCGGAAGATTCCGCAACCTCGATCGACTGCCAACGCTTTCGGGTCGATCTCAATGTTCCCGATGAAGTTGAGCAGCTTGGACGAACGCTACGTGCCTTGCCGCGCATCGACGCCGTGGTCCACAACGCGTCGTCCTATGGCTCGTCCCCGTTCGGATCGATCACGGCCGAGCACGCCCTTGACCACTATCGCGTCAATGCCTTGGCGCCTCTGCTGCTGACGCAGGCTCTCAACGAGCAGCTCAGCCGGTCGCCGCTTCCCGGAGGGGGCGCGGTGGTGTGCTTCAGCGACATCCACGTGCTCGGCCGGCCCTTGAAGAACTTCGCCGCCTACGCCATGGCCAAGGCCGCAATGACCCAGATGGTCCACAGCCTTGCACGCGACATGGCCCCCGCCGTCCGCGTGAACGCCATCGCTCCCGGCGTGATTGCCTGGCCGGACGATACCGATCCCGATGAGGTTGCGGCTTACGAACGGCGAATTCCGCTCGGCCGACCCGGCACCCCCCAGGATGCCGCCGCGGTGGTTCGATGGCTGATCCTCGAAGCCGTGTATATCACCGGCGAGGTTCTTCGCCTCGACGGGGGCCGCTGGCTGGCATAGAGCGCAGGAGTCAGGGATCAGGGATCAGGCCGTTTCGCGAGCGGGCTTGCCCCGCTGCGAGCTTGCCCCGCCGCGGGCTTCCCCCGCTACGAGCGTCCCGGCGACGGCCATGGTTCACCGCGACTCGCCCACCTTCTTCTCAATCGACTCGGCCAGCGACTTGACTTCCGGCGCCTCCGGGGCGGCGAGCCTGGCTTGCTCGTACCACATCCGCGCCTCTTGGGGCCGGTCGGCTTCGAGCAGTGCCTCGGCGACGCGCACCGCCGCCAGCCACGCCGAGGGGTGTCGGCGATAGCGATGCTCCCAGGCCTCGGCCGCCTTCATCGGCTTACCCAGCAGGAGATAGCACTCAGCGATCTCGTAGGCGACCGCTTCCTCGGCACGTTGCTTCTCGTCGAGCATCACCAACAATTCGAGCCCACGGCGGGGTTGATCGCACCGCCGACGCACCTTCGCCTCCTGGATCCGTAGCGCCAACGTCTGCGGGTCGATTCGCCTTGCTTCCTCGATGTGCTCGATCGCTTTGGCTTGATTGCCTTCGTGTAGCGCCACCGCGGCCAGGGACGCGTGAGCAAAGGCCTCATCTGGATCGAGTGTCAGCACACGCTCCAGCAGATGCCTTGCCTCTACCCATCGCTCTTGCTGGAGCACGATCTGCGCTGCGTACAACGGGTGCTTCGAATTGGTGGGGTCCAACCGGCCCGCCTGCTGAAAGTGACCCAGCGCGTCGTCGCCGCGCCCCGCGGCGACGGCGATCTCGCCCGCACTCTGATGAAGCCCAGCGGCCAAGACTGGATCTAGCTCCGATGCCAGCTCGACGCTCGTGCGATAGCGGTCATAGGCCTGGTCCAACAGCATCGCCGCGTTCTGTTGCTCGCCGCGTGCCCGGGCCTCGATGCCCTTGAGAAACAGCACTCGGCCGAACAACTCATAAGCCCGATGATCCCTCGGCGCCTTCTCGATCAGCTTTATAAGGATCGCTTCAGCGCTGGCCAGCTCCTGGCGGCCGAAGTAGTCCTCGGCCGCAGAAAGCGATTTGTCGATCGCCTGGGGGCTGACCGCATGCTCGCGGCGCTGGGAAGCTCCGGCTTCGCCCGCAACGGCGGAGGGTTCCGACCCCTCGCTGCAACCCAACGGCGCGTTACCTCCCATCAAGCACGCGAAGCCGAGCACTTGGCCTATTCGCTTGAAGCGCTTCGGACGAACCTTCCCAAGTGCAGAGACTATGATGGTTCTTTCCATGATGACTGCGCAGCTGCCGAAATCATATTCGCCCGCGGAATCGGAAGCCCAAGTCCGCGAGAGGTGGGACAACTCGGGCGCCTTCCACGCCGAGCCCGGGCCTTGGCAGCATCGGCCTGAGGACCTCAAGCCACAAGCCGCAAGCCTCAAGCCTTTCTGTATCGTCATTCCCCCGCCCAACGTGACCGCGGCTCTGCACCTCGGCCATGCGTTCAACATCACGTTGCAGGATGTGCTGATCCGCTACCACCGGATGTGCGGCTTCAATACCCTCTGGATGCCCGGCACCGACCACGCCGGCATCGCCACCCAGACCGTGGTCGAGAAGCGGCTCTTGCAGCAAGGGACCAGTCGCAAGTCGTTGGGTCGTGAGGAGTTCGTCGCCAAGGTCCAGGCCTGGAAGGACCAGTACGAGGCGACGATCATCGAGCAGCTCAAGGCCATGGGCTGCTCCTGCGACTGGGCCCGCACCCGCTTCACCATGGACGAAATGTGTGCCAAAGCCGTGCGCGAGGCGTTCTTCGGGCTGTTCAAGGACGGCCTGATCTATCGCGGCAAGCGCCTGGTGAACTGGGATCCCGCCACCCTCACCGCCCTCGCCGACGACGAGGTCCAGATGCAGGACGTGCACGGGCGGATGTGGTATCTGAGATACCCGTTGACGCCGGGAAGGCTCGAAGGGGAGGAAACGCACGAGTACGTGACCGTGGCGACGACGCGGCCGGAGACGATGCTGGGGGACGCGGCGGTCGCGATCAATCCGAAGGATCCGAGGGCCGAGCGGTATATCGGCCGGCACGTCCGGCTGCCGATCGTGGACCGGGTCGTCCCGATCATCGGCGACGACCACGTCGTCATGCCCGGCGACGCCGATAACCCCATGGCCGAGTACGCCACCGGCTTCCTGAAGGTGACCCCCGCCCACGACCCCGACGACTGGGAGATCGGGCTCCGGCACCAGCTGCCGGTCATCAACGTCATGGCCCCGGACGCGACGATCTCTGCCGATTACGGATGGAAAGACATCGAGGAGCCGTCACGCGAAGCGGCTCGTTACTTCGGCCTCTCGCGCGAAGAGGCCCGCGACCAGGTGGTCGAGTGGTTTCGCAAGCACGGCCTGCTCGAGGAGGCCCGTGAATACCGCCACCAGATCGGCCACTCCTACCGCTCACACGTGCCGATCGAGCCCTATCTCAGCGACCAGTGGTACGTCAAGGTCACCGACGATTCTCTCGTGGGCGAGGCGCAACGGGCGCTCGCGGCCGAGCAGTTCGAGGGCGCGCCGCCGAAGCGTCAAACCGGATCGCCGACGGTCGACGGCGACGGTGGATTGACGTTCTTCCCCGCTCGGTACGCCCGGATGTACCAGGCCTGGCACGAGAACCTGCGCGACTGGTGCATCAGCCGGCAGCTCTGGTGGGGGCACCGGATTCCGGTGTGGTACCTCGAGAGTGCGCTCGAATCTCCAGATCGCCGTTGTCCCGATTCAAAGGTGCCCCGGCCCCAACGCCTCCGGGAGCTTCCCGACGGGGTCGCGGAACAGAAATTCGGTTCCGTCACCTTCACTTGCATCCGGGATCCCGAGGGCGAACACAAGGAACTCGTGCAACAGCTCGAGGCATCGGGCTACGTCCAGGACCCCGACGTCCTCGACACCTGGTTCAGCAGCGCCCTCTGGCCCCACGCCACATTGGGCTGGCCCGACACGGAGCACAACCCGCCATTGGACGAACAAGAACTCGCCAAACAGACCCAAGCAGAAAATCCGCAATCCGAAATCCGCGATCCGCAATCAAAGAACGAAGTTCTCCCCTACTTCTACCCCGGCAGCGTCCTCATCACCACCCGCGACATCATCACGTTGTGGGTCGCGCGGATGGTGCTCACCGGCCTGTACAACATGGGCGACGTCCCGTTCAAGCACGTCCACGTTCATCCGAAGATTCTCGACGGTTACGGGCAGACCATGTCCAAGTCGAAGGGGAACGGCGTCAACCCGCTCGACCTGATCGACAAGTACGGCACCGATGCCGTCCGGTTCACCATTGCCTCCTTCGCCGGCGAAACGCAGGACGTCCGCCTGCCCATCGGGTACGAATGTCCCCACTGCGAAACCGTCATTCCGCAGACGCTCGAGCACCAGCGCGCCAAGCCGGTCGACGGCAAAAAGCCGACCATCACCTGCCC
>JADFIM010000144.1 GCA_022566725.1 Planctomycetota bacterium | reverse complement strand
GCCGACCAGACCCCAGAGCCGCTTGCCCGATCGCCGATCCGGATGATGCCAACAATGCTCAGGCTCGCCACCACCTTGCTTGCGACCTCGCTCGCTGCGGGACCAACCACAACCCAGCCGGCAGAGGAATCGAGCGCGAACGCAACTGCGGCGGGGCTGGACCCGGCGCCTTGGGTGGCCGAGCCGCTGGGATTGCAGATGCACGTGCCCGCCGGCGCCGTCATCACCGCCCAGGTCGTCCAGGGCCGCGTGAGCTACCTGATCAGTGGAACCCGCGGTGGGTCCACCTGGAGCATGCGGATTGGGTCGGTCACCTCAACGCTGGCCCAGGCGTCGGCCTCGGCCCTCGTCGATGAGCAGTTCAGAGCGGTCGAGGCAACCGGCCGCCCGTACCGCGTCCTTGCCAATGAGCCGAGGCGGTACGGCGATGTCGATGGTCAGCTCCTGTACCTGGAGCAGACACTGGAGACTGAGGCGAAGGTCAGCAACGGCTGGCTCATCCTACCCACGTCCCCGCAAACCTTCCTCGTGTTCTTCATCGTGACCGGCGCGGATCATTTTGGGAGGCTGCGCCCGGTGTTTGACGCCAGCTTCGCGACGATCAAGCTTCGCAGCCCGAATGAAATGATTGAGCGCCGCCGGGCTCGGCTGGCCCAAGGCCAGGCGATCATCAAAACGTTTTCGCCCGATCGGCTCCGGTCGGTGCTGGGCCGGCGGATTTGGTACCGCATCTACCAGCCGGCCGCGTCCGGGAAGCGCGACGATGACACCGAACTGGGGTATCTCAGCATGCAATGTTCCGAGGCGATGCGAGGCGCTGTTGACCCGCAAAGATCGCCGGACACCTACAGCACGATGGAGAGCCGGCCGGGTCTGATGGTGCTCATCGAGGCCAGGGGGGTCCTCGACGCTCAAGCCAAGCGCTACCTCGACGTTCAAGGTCGTTACTGGATGGCCTGGGACCGCAGCGAAGAAACCTGGTCGAACCTCCAGACTCATCGCGACGGCGAGGCGTCTCGCACCGTGGCCGAGACCGGCATTCGAACCGCACCGGAGCCGAGATTCCCCCACGGCACGCTCACCGTCATTCACAGCTCCAAGGAGCGGTTCACGCGAGACCCCAAGGAGTGGAGCATCCCCAACGAAGCGTACCTCTCCCAGCCGGAGGTGTTCATGCTGGGAAGCCTGCTGCCCCGAGACGGCACGTTGACCGGCGAGATGGCCTTCTACTACTACGATTCCAGGCTGCAACGCCTCCCGCAACGGATCGATCGCTGGGAACCGGCAAAGGACGGCTCCGGCAACTGGGTGCTGAGCACCCAACCGGCCCTCGACGCCGGCTCCATCACTCAAACATTCGACTCAGCCGGGCATCGAATCAAACGCATTGACGCCAACGCAACGGTGACCCAGCGCATTGATCCGGCCGAACTGCGGCGACTCTGGCTAGCGAAGGGTTTGCTGGCTCCATGAGCCGGTTTCCCTCGATCATGGCCGCTGTCCTGTGCACAATCGCAGCCGCGGGTGGCTGCTCGGCCCCGGCGCGCTGCGCCGGGTTCGAAAGGCTGGCGACTCTCCCGGCCGGCGATCCGATCACTGCGGGCGACCTCTATCCGCTGCGCACCGGCGAGTGGTCCTACGCAGTCACTGCCGGCACCGATGCGGGCGACTCCATCACCCACCGCAGGGCCGACACCAAGCGATTCGACGCCACGTGGGTTGACCACGAAGACGACCGTATCAGCGAGTTCCAGCGCCGCGACAACCACGGCAATATCGTCATGCCCGCGGTCATTTCACATCGCGACCACACGATCAGCCTTTTCGAGCCGCCACTGATCATCGCCTATCAGGCATTGCCCGCGGGCCAGCCGCGGCGCCAGGAAGTTGCCATGCGGGTGGTGGATCTTTCCGACCCGGCCCAGCTGCGGGAGTCCGGCCGCGCGGTGCAAACCATCGAGTACGTGGACGATCAGCGGCTTCGCACGCCGTTGGGTGAGTTCACGGCCAAGCGGGTGATCGTGACCTTCAATGCGGACCTTCAGTTCGCCCACGCCCAAACGAGTAGCACCCTGTACGTGGTTCCGGGGCTGGGGGCGATTGTTCAACAGCGCCGCGAGGAGGTGCGGATTCTGGGGATCCCGACCCGCAACCGGATTCAGACGCTGGTGCTGCGGTCATCGTCGCCGTCGATCGCCTCGGGGGACCAGCGGTAACCGCCGGCCGTGTGTCCTTGGCTCGGCCGGGCATGGCCACATTCGCCACCGCACCGGCCAGCGCCTCGATCATCTCCTCTGGATACAAGGGAAATGCCCAGGTTCGGCGATTGATGATCGGGGCATCGGCCACCAGCCGTGCGGCTCTCTGAGTCCGCTGCCGGGCAGCCTGGATCGCGTCGCCCCGGCCACGGCGCAGCTCGGCGAGCTGTGCATGCATCTTCCCAAAGAGGGCTCGACGCTGCCGCGAGCGGCGTGGCGCGGCGTTGATCTGCTCCAGCCACCGCTGCTTGGTCGGCCCCGGCCCGACAGCGCCGGCCGAACGATCCGGATCATGCCACAGCCACCTCTGGGCATGCACCGCCGCGGAGAGGTCCGGGCAATCATCCTCGTGAGCCGCCAGCGGCAGGCGGAGGGTGGCGGTGGCGACCGCGATCGGGCAAGGCTCAACGCCAAGCCAGTCGCGCACCCACAACTCCATCGCCCGGTCGTACGTCGCCCCACCGGTGCCATGAACGAACAGGTCGCACATGCCCACGCGGACAATCGCGGTCAGGAGCAGCGCCCTCGGCAATAACACAACGTCAGCGGCGCCGTGGGAAAGCCAATGTCGCACATCGCCGTCGTGTGCCCGTCGCCGCCGGTCGTCCGGGCCGATGCACCAAAGCGGTAGCTCCACTGTGTCGCGCGTGATCGCCAGGGGGCCGACACCGCCCTCCGGGACAGCTCGGACCGCGTCGTTGTAACGCTGGGCACACGCGCGCGGATCGTCGGCCATTTGCTCCAACATGCCCCGTGCCAACGAAGTGTTCATCAGCCCGGTTGAGGTGACGTTGATCGTCGGCGAGACCCACCGCGACATGAGGTCTGCCAGCGCCGCGGCCATCTGAAGCGCCGCATTTGCGGCATGCCGATGAGCCGCCACCGCCGCAAAGATTCGCTCGATGCCGCTTTGAACCGAGGGCAGAGCAAGCGGCAGGTCCATCGGAACCGCCGGCGGCGCAAAGGCCGGATGCCGCCCCATCGGCACCTCTTCTCGCCGGGGCGTCAACGTGATCGTGTGCACCGCAAGGGAACCGTCGGTTCGGCGCAGGGGGACGTCGAACCGGTCAAAGGCCTGCGTGTGCTGATCAACGATGAGGTTCGCGGTCCCGAGGCGATCCCCCCCGGCGGCCAACGCCTCGACCATCAGGTACTTGGCCAGGATGCCGGGGTGCCAAAGCATCGTCTGGTGGCCGGTGGCGACGATCGGCCGATCGGTCGCCAAACCCAGCTCGCCGCGCGTGGTCCGGCGCCACTCTTGCAACGACCGACCGTGCCAGTGGCCCGATGGCTCCGCGGCAAGCAGATCCCTGCAGCGCGCACAGTTCGGCTCGATGCTCAACTCGACGTTCGCGTTCACCCGTCACACCGATTGGGGGCACATGGCGGCTGTCGCCTCATCGAAGTCCGCCAGGGCCTCGGGCCGCAGGCTCGCCTCGCAGCGCTCGATCTCCCGGTACATCGTACGGCGATAGTGGTCCAGGCGCGTGGTGGGGTCATCCAGCGGTCCGCCGAAGCTGCGGGTAGGGTCGTGATAGATCAGGCGCACGGGGATTTCCTCAATTCGCAGCCGCTCGGCCGCCGCCTGAACCCAGAACTGCATCGGGAAATCATAGCCGTCGATGTCGAGCGACAATCGATCACAGGCGCATACCCGATACGCCTTGAACCCACAGAACGCATCAGTCAAAGAGAGCCCCAGCCGGGCGTTGAGCTCGGCTGTGATCGTGGCGTTGATGGCCCGGCGATCACGCGGCGGCGAGCCACCGGCCCACGGCCCCCATGCGTCTGTCCGCAGATAACGGCTGCCTGAGATCACATCGCAGCGGTCGCGGACAATGGCCGCAATAAACCTTGGAATAGCCGCCGGCTCGTGCTGCTCGTCACAGTCCATGGTGATCAGCCACTCGTAGCCGTCGAACTTCGCCCAACGGAGCATGTCCTGCATCGACCGGCCGTATCCGCGATTCTCAGCGTGGCGGATCACTTCCACGGCCTGTCTGGCCAACAGCAAAGGCGTGTCGTCGGTAGAACCGTCGTCGATGACCAGGACTTCCCCGGCATATCGCCGCACCTCGGCCAGCACCTTGGTGACGTGGGCCTGCTCGTTGTAAACCGGGATGCCCAGGAGAATGTGTGGCCGATGGGGCGTCATCGCTAACCTCTGAGTCGAAACGCGAAGCAGCCGAGTCTAGGTTCAACCCTCGGGCGAATTCTACTGCCCGCTCGCCGCTTTGACCCGGACATCATCTCAACATGAGCCGATGTGGCTGTATTCCGAGTGCAATTGGTCCGCCGACTTGCCTGAGTTAGAATCGCCGCATGATCCTGGGCCAGGCAGCGGCGGGAGATCCCGGCGGCAGCATTATCTTCGACCTCTTTGCGGTCCTCGCCACCGCTGCCCTCGTGGCGGTCCTTATGCAGCGGATGCGTCTGGCCGTGATCCCCGCCTACTTACTCGCAGGGGCGGTCGTCGGCCCGCACGCGCTGGGGTTCGTCGGATCATCTGAGAGTCTGGAAGCGATCTCCAAGCTCGCCATCATCCTGCTGCTATTCGGGATCGGCTTGCAACTGCACTTGACGGTGCTCAAGCACAGCCTGCTCCGCATGGTCGGGGTTGGGCTGGGCTCCTGTTTCCTGTCAGTCGGCCTGGGCTGGCCGGTGGCCGGGCTCTTCGGGCTCCCTGCGCCGGCGGCGCTGGTGGTGGCCATGGCCTTGAGCCTCTCCTCCACCGCGGTGGTGCTGCGCATCATCGCCCAACGTCGCGAGCTGCACCAGACCAGCGGTCGCCTGGCCCTTTCCATCCTCGTCGTGCAGGACATGGTGGTCATGGCGATGCTGGCGGCACTTCCGGCCCTGGCGCGGTGGTCGGGTACCGGCGGCGAAATGATCATCGTCAAAGACCTTGCGGCAGAATCAATCAGCGGCTGGCCGCGATTCCTCCTTGACGCGGCGATCCGACTCATCGGCCTCGGCGGGGTGATCGTGCTCGGCCGGCTCCTGCTTCCGCGCCTGTTACACGAAGCGGCCCGGCGCGGCTCGACCGAGGTGTTGATGATCGTGTCGGTGGCGATCGCGATCGCCGCCGCAGTGACAACCCAGGCGATCGGCTTCAGCCTGGAGCTCGGCGCGTTCCTGGCCGGGTTCGTGCTCTCCGGCACACCCTTTCGGCACCACATCACCGGGCAGATCGGCCCGCTGCGCGATCTGTTCGCCGCGGTCTTTTTCACGACGCTGGGCATGAAGATCGACCCTGCCGGCCTCGCTCAGTGGTGGTGGGTGGTGTTGTTGGGCAGTGCGGTGATGATCACCCTCAAGGCCGGCGTGATCGCGACAACCGTGTGGTCATTCGGCGCGTTGGGGGCCGTCGCCGTTACCGTCGGCCTCACGCTGGCCCAGGCGGGCGAGTTCAGTCTCATTCTGCTGGACAGCGCTTCGGCCGAGCGAATCCTCAGCGAGACCGCTGCGGCAAACGCCATCGCCATCGTGGTCTTGTCGCTCATTGTCACGCCGGCACTTCTCGCACTCGGCCGGCGACTTGGCCCGTTGGCCGCTGGCATCAAACCGGCCCCCTGGCTCTCCACATCAACGTTGGGAGCACCTCGGCACTCTGATTCGGGGCCCGACACCCCGGAGAGACATGTCGTCATCGGCGGCTACGGCCCGATCGGCCGGCTCGTCGCCGAGGGACTTCACGCCGCCGGAATCCACTACACGATCGTGGAGGTCAACCCGGGGACCGTGCAACAACAGTCTCGCCGCGGCGAGTCAATCGTCTACGGCGACGTGTCGAATGCGGAGGTGCTCAAGTCCGCCGGCCTCGAACACGCCGATGCGTTGGTCATCACCATCCCGGATGAGGAGGCGGTGCTTCGCACGTGCGCGGTGGCTCGCCGCCTTGCACCGAACCTCATCATCACCGCCCGGACTCGCACGGCCGGGCGGGCCTCCGCCGCCGCCGCGCACGGCGCTGATCATGTCATCTCCGACGAGATCGCCGCCGCCGACGCCATGCAGAAGACCGTGCTGCAACACTTCGCCGCCGATCAACCGCCGCAACCCCCAACCAACGCCGGCCCAGCTTCATAGCGCAGCCGGCAGGACTGGCCACTTCAGTGGCCAGTTTCCGTGGCCAGTCATAGCGGCCCCGTCCATTCTCCTCACTTTCCTTCCGCCAGCGGATCGGGGCGATAGACACGCGTGCCCAGCGCCCAGAGCTTGTCGGTGAAATCGCCTCGTGACCCCACTGCGGGGCCCTGGTCCGGGCGCGCGTTGGCCAGGGCCATGTGCGTCTTCGCATCGAGGTTGTCAAGGATCGCGATGAAGATCGCCTCAGGCGTGCTGGGCAGCTTCGCCGCGCCGTACTCCGGCTCGCCGTGATGGCTGAGGATGATGTGTTGCAAGACACGCAGCGCATCGGACGGCAGCCGATGGCCGGACTGCTTGGCGGCGATCGCCGCCTTGACTTGCAACCAGATCGCCCCCCGCACAACGTGGCCGATCAGATTGCCGTCGGCAGTGTAATCGAAGCCCTTCTCCCACTTCAGCTCAGCGGTCTTGCCCAGGTCGTGCAGGAACAATCCCATCAGCACGATGTCGCGGTTGAGCGCCGGATACAGCGGCAGCATGACGTCGGCGAGCTTGAGCAGTTGCAGCGTGTGCTCAAGTAGTCCACCGATGAAAGCGTGATGCAGGCTAATCGCGGCGGGAGCTCTGCGGAAACCGGCCATCAGCTCTTCATCCGCCAGATACCCATCCGCCAGCGCTTTCATCGCCGGGTGTTTGAGTGTGCCGAGGATACCGCGGACTTCCTGGAACATCTCGTCGATGTTGCGCCGTGTCGTAGGCAGCAGCGCCGCCAACTCATCCTCGCCGACCTCGACCGGTTTGACCTGCTCGATGATGAACTGGACTTGGCCGTTGTACAGCTGCGTGTGCCCGGCCGCCCAGACGAAGCCGGCGGAGCTCAGCTCGCCGATCATCTTCTCATCGAAGCTCCACTGCCGGCCCACAACCTCGCCGGTGGCGTCCCGCAACAGGCACTTGAGGTACGGCTTGCCCGCTCGGGTGGTACCCACCTGCGGGTTGACGATGCTGTACACACCCTCGACGTAGCCGGCCGGCGGCAACGTGCGGATGTCGGTATGTGGCCGAGCGGTCGTAGGCATATGAATCCGCATCAGTGTAGCGAAAGTAGCTACCCGTGGCGTGCCGCCGCCGACTGACACCCGACACGCGC
>JADFIM010000008.1 GCA_022566725.1 Planctomycetota bacterium | reverse complement strand
GCTGATCGCGGACGCGCGCGGGATGGTGAAGGCCGGCTTCGTGAAGCTCTCCGCGGGCATCATCGTCATCGCGGCGGCGCTGGCGCTTCTGAGCGCCTTCAGCGTGAGCAGCGATGATCTGGCGGGTTATCGGCTGGCAGATGGACTGTCGGGCGCTCTACGGGTCTGCTTCGCTGTCTTTCTGGCGCTGACGCTGCTCTACACCGTGTTCGTGTGGCGAGAGGAGCGGGAGCGCTCGCTGGCCTTCGGCCTGCTGGCGGCGATGGCGGGTTTCGCCGCTGTCGGGCTCCTTGCCTACCAGGTGAGCCCGCCCGCGTGGAGCTTCGCGGGCGTGTTACTGAGCCTGCTCGTCGGTGCGCTGGCAGGTGCTTTGATCCTGGCCAACACCGCACATGCCCAGGAATTTATCACTCCCCCCGATGGGACACCGCCAGGAGCTGCGGGACCAACGGTTTACGTGACAGGTCAGGGCCTTGCATACGACTCGATCGCCCTGACTCCGCTGCCGCCGACCGGTCCGTTTCAAAGGCTTTTGTTGGGCGGGCCGACGGGACTGATGACTGAGTTCGGCCCAGGCGATCAAGAATACGTTGGTGGCCGCTGGTGGCTCGATCTCAACGGTAACAATATGGTTGACATGGGAGAGCCGTTCTTTTCCTGCCCCCTTCTGGGGCTTGGTTACGATCCCTCTTAACCAACAAACAGCGAAAATTCGGAGGCGAGGGGGTGGAGACGCGGGTCTCCGCCCTCCTTCTTTCCCACGCCAGAAGGCCGCGCGCTTTCCGGCCCCACGCCTGTATATGCTCGACGATCTCCCGGGCCGCATCCGGCGGAACTGTACCACACGCGGTGGGCAGCCGCGGGTGGAAACCCGCGGGGCGAAGCTGCTCGGGCCCCAGGGAGCCCCACCCCCGCGACCTTCCGGTCGCCCCTACAGCCACGCAACTGCAAGCTCCGCCAAACGCCCTCGCTTGACCGCTTTGAGTGGTTCGTGAAGTATTGTGCCATGGCTTCAACCCGCCCCCTGGAACTCGACGTGGTGATCTTCGGCGGAGGTGGCGCCGGGTTGTGGCTCTTGGACGAGCTGATCCGCCATGGCTTTGACACGGTTCTTCTGGAAGCGGCCCAGCTCGGCCGAGGCCAGACCATTGCCTCACAAGGCATTATCCACGGCGGACTGAAGTACAGCATTTCCGGTTTGCTGACACCGTCGGCTCAGGCGGTTCGCGACATGCCCGCTCGGTGGCGGCAATCATTGACGGGGCAGAAACCCCCGCGGTTGACCCGCACGCTCCTGCGAGGCGAGCACTGCCATCTCTGGCAGACCGCTGCGCTGAAGTCGAAGCTGGCCATGATCGGCGCTCGAGCGGGCTTGCGCGTCACACCAGCCAAGCTCTCGCGGGAGGATCGACCGCCGGCCCTTGGCGATTGCCCGGGCGTGGTGGCCAGGCTCGACGAGCAGGTCATCGAACCGGCCAGCTTCCTAGCGGACCTGGCTGGACAACACCACTTGAACCTCCTGCGGATCGACGCACAAGGCGGGCTGCGGTTCGAGCTGCGTGATGCGGGGCAGGTCGAAGCGATCCACCTGATCGATCCAGATTCCAGTGATTCGCTGATTCTCCAGCCGCGCCACATTGTGTTCACGGCCGGCGCCGGCAATGCCCAGTTGCGCCGCGCCGTCGGGTTATCGCAGCGGGCCATGCAGCGACGTCCGTTGCACATGGTGATGCTGCGCGGCGAACTCCCAATCCTCAACGGACACTGCGTCGATGGGGCGACGACGCGGGTTACAATCACCTCGGCACAAGATTCATCCGGCGCCACAGTCTGGCAAGTGGGTGGGCGGGTCGCCGAGATCGGAGTTGCGATGTCGCCGCAGAAGTTAGTCAGCCACGCACGCGGCGAGCTGGAGGCGGTCTTGCCGGGCGTCGATCTGGGCGGCGTCCAGTGGGCCACCTACCGAATTGACCGCGCCGAAGGTGATGCGTCAGGCCGGCGGCCGGACGACGTGAGCATCATCGAGCATGGCAACGTCATCACCGCCTGGCCGACCAAATTGGCGCTGGTCCCACGGCTCGCCCAACGGATCGTGAGCGTGCTCGGCCAGCCGGCGTCACGCCGACCGTTTGATCCTTCGGCAATTGAGAACTGGCCGCGACCGGCCGTTGCCCAACCCCCCTGGGAGATACAGCAGCAGTGGTTCACCGACGTCTAGGTCGAAGCGGCCTGCTCGTGAGTCCGATCGGGTTCGGAGCGTTCAAGATCGGGCGTAATCGCGCGACCAAGTACGCCCAAGGGTATCCCCTTCCCGATGAGGACGAGGTCGAACGCCTGCTGGTGGCCGTGCTTGACCTCGGTATCAACTTCATTGACACAGCTGGGGCTTACGGTCTCAGCGAGGAGCGCATCGGCCGAGCGATCTCGCATCGGCGAAACGAGTACGTCATTTCCACGAAGGTCGGGGAATCGTTCGCCGACGGCCGATCATCGTACGACTTTTCCAAGGCCGCCGTGCGCGACAGCGTGCAGCGAAGCATCAAGCGTCTGCGCACCGATGTGCTCGACCTCGTATTCATCCACGCGCATGGCGACGATCTGGCGATTCTCGAACAGACCGACGTGGTGCCGACCCTGCACCAACTGCGGGCCGAAGGACTGGTGAGGGCGATCGGCTTTTCGGGCAAGACCGTCCAGGGCGCGCGGGCGGCCCTGGCGTGGGCGGACGCGATCATGGTTGAGTATCACCTTGACGATCGTTCACACGCCGGGGTCATCGCTGAGGCCGACCGCTCAGATGTCGGGGTGGTCGTCAAGAAGGGGCTTGCGTCGGGGGGCCTGGATCCGGCGAAGGCCATCCCCTTCGTGCTGAACACCACCGGAGTGGGCAGCTTGCTGATCGGGGCATTGAACGAGGATCACATTCGCCAGAACATCCGTCAGGCGGAGGCGCCACCGCGGTAGCCGGCCGCCGAGAAATGTTCTCAACGCCTCGCGGGAGCCGTGCGGGGCGGAATGTGCAGTCTCATGCCGACCTCGAGCCGATCCGGGTTCGAACCGATCGTCCGTCGGTTCGCATCGTAGATGACCCGCCATCGGCCCGCATCGCTGTAATAGGCCTTGGCGATCTTGGTCAGCATGTCGCCTCGCTTGACGGTGTAGACAACTCCAGCCCCGACCTGCTCAGCAGAGGACCCGGCCGGCTTCCGCTGCGCTCCCTTCGGCGGCAGGCGCAGCTTCTGCCCTACACGCAGCCGGTTCGGATCGACAAATGGATTCGCTGTGGCAATCTGCCCCCACCTGACCCCATCACCGAACCACTGCTCGGCAATCGTCCACATCGTGTCGTCTTCCTGGACGGTGTAATCAACGTAGCGCGGCGGTGGAGGCAGGCTCGACCTGACCGGCCGGGGCGTGGCGGGAAACGGGCGCTCGGCCACTCCTGATGAGGACTCCTTGATCCTGGAAGATCGGGTCGCCCGCGTGCCCACATCGTTGGCAGCGATGCTGGCTGGACCGAATGACAGCGGACCAGCGACCGGTTGGGCGGGCCCGTCGCTGTCTGGGCCGATGTTGACGACTCGCGGCCGGCCCTGTGCCCGCCCATCCATCGCCAGCACTCCAGATGGAACTTCGGCGCCGCTGGAGATTGTTTCGCGTGCTCCGATCGCCTGCTCAACCGATTCGCTCAGAATGCCCCGGGGATCACGATCGCCATCGGGGAAAATGGGCTTGGCTCCACTGAAGTCTCGGTCACCGCTGGGCGCGTCGATTCCAACGGGATCAGCCCCAACGGCGTCGGCCGGCTGTGCCTCCCCAGGCGCGGGGATGTCAGCGCCGCCAGGGCCGGAGCGGCCAAAGCCGTAGTAGGCCCCAAGTGCGACCACAAGGAGCAGAACAACGGCGATCGTAACCTTGATACGAACGGACATATGGCCAATCCTCCGTGAAAGTCCCGACCCAGAGATTTAGGCCGAAGCGCCCCCCGGCTCCTGCTTGATCCACTTGTCCGTCATGGCGGTCTGGGTCGCGGAGGCGGCTTCGCCCGGCCGCGCGAATCTGACCACCAACGGAGCCGCAATGGCGACCGAGCTATAGGTGCCCACGACGAGCCCGATCAGCAGGCAGAAGGCAAACGGGCGGATTCCGCTGCCGCCCGCCCCATACATGATGCCCACCGCCAACAGGGTGGTGAACGAGGTGAGCACCGTTCGGCTGATGGTCTGATTGATCGAGCGGTTCACGATATCTGCAGTCGGTATCGGCAATTTCCCGCGATTCTCACGAATGCGATCGAGGATCACGATCGTGTCGTTGAGCGAATAGCCGATGATGGTGAGCAGCGCCGCCACCACCCCCAGGTCGATGCGGAACTCTTCTATCAGCAGCAACGAGGACAAGGCACTTCGGCCGATCCATGCCGATAGGGCCAGCAATCCCAGCGCGATCGTCACATCGTGCACCAGCGCGACGATCGCCGCCATCGAGTAGCGCAGTGAGCCGAAACGGACCCAAATGTACACCAGAATCCCCAGCAGGCTCAGCACCACGGCCATGCCTGCTGCGGCCGCAAGCGTCGCGGCGACTGCGGACGAGTAACTGCTGACCTGTTCCAAACTTGTTTGACGCTGCAGGGCTTGGGAAACAAGCCGCCACTCCGCCTGAGCCAGACCACGGTCCCATAGATCAAAGTCAACGTCAAAGAAGCTCAGTTGGGGATCGTAGACGGCCACGGCGACGGATACAAAGCCCTGGCTCGGATCGATCGGATCAGCGAGTTTGAGGCCGAAGACACCAACCTCGCGGCCGACGTAGTTGGCGAAGTCCGGCTGGGCCCGCATGCGATCGATGCGCTTGGCTACATCGTCAGCGCTCACAGGCGGGTCGATATCGTTGATCACGATCGCGACACCACCGAGGAATTCGCTGACCCGATCGGTGTATCTCGGTTGGTCGATATTCACCCCGAGGCTGTCATTCACAATGGGGTAGGTGTAGGGGGCATGGTTGTCCGACCCGGCCCCGTCGAAGTCAAGTGGGCGCGTGACGTCCAACTGCTCACCGAACTCCGCACCGATCGCGGCGACGACCACATCGGTGATTGTCTCCTCTTCACCGAGATTCTTGGGGCTGGCCACCTTGATCTGGAAGCTCGCGCAGTGGACGATGCCCTCGCGGATCTCAGTCCTTCCGACGGTCAGGACGCTGGCCTTTCCTATCTCGCGCAGAATGCTCAACACCACGCTGAGCTGTGGATCACGATCGAATTGATCGATGGGTGGCAGCTCACCCGTCGCACGGTCGATCACCCCGGCGCTGCGCAAGGCGCTGAGCAGGCGGGTTCGTTGCTGCGTCTGCGGCCTGTGGGCTGGGGATCAAACAAGGTTGCCAGCCTGCGGACGCGGGTCTCCACGCCGTCTTGGCCGGTGTGGGGAAGCCAGCGGCGCACGGGTTCGCCGCGCTGGTCGAACAGGTCCGGCTCACCATCACGATCGTCGTCGATGACGGCGGTGCGAATCGTGACCGACACCCCTCCGCGAAGCTCCGTGTCGAACATATCAACGCCACGAGCGGCCACCAGAGTCACGGCCCCCACAATGCCCAAGGCGCTGAGGACCCAGAACACCTTGCGCATTCCGATCCAGTCGATGTTTGGATGCAGCATCCGGTCTATGCCGGGAAAGACCGTGGGCAGCATCGGCAACCGCCGGAACTTCGCCACGTCCGTGTACAGCTCGTAGATGACACGGGTCACGAACAGGGCCGTGAACAGCGTGGCACAAATGCCGATGGAAAGCGTCAAGGCAAATCCCTTGATCTCGGTTGTGGCCGTGCGGAACAACACGAAGCAGACGATGAGGTTGGTGACGTTGGCGTCAATGATCGTGCTCAGGGCCTTGCCGTACCCCACACGAATCGCGACGCGGAGGTCCACATCGCCGCTAACGAGCTCTTCGCGGATGCGCTCGTAGATCAGGACGTTGGCATCGACGGCCATGCCGATGGTCAACACGATGCCGGCCAACCCGGGCAGTGTGAACGTGCCGTTGATAAACGCCATGAACCCGAAGATGAACACCCCGTTGGCCAGCAGGGCGAAGGCGGCGACCATGCCGGCGAAGAAGTAGTACACCATCATGAACAGCACCACCGCGACGATCGCGATCAGGCACGCGTTGAGCCCGCGATTCAGGTTGTCCTCTCCGATCGACGGCCCCAGTGTGTTGATGGCGATCGGATTGGGAGACAGCCTGGCCCCCAAGGACCCAGCCGCAAGCACGCGAGTGAGATAGCTCAGCTCGGCCTCGCTGAACGTGCCGGTGATGACGCCCTGGCTACCGATCTGGCTCTGCAGGGTCGGGGCCGAATACACCTGCCCATCCAGCACGATCGCCATAGGTTCGCCGACGTGCGGCCCGGTCAGTCGGTTCATCAGGGCGCCACCGGGGGCATCCAGGCGAAAGCTGATGGCAGGCCGGCCGAGCCGGTCAACCGTGATGCCGGTGGAGACGATGCTCCACTTGGTATCGCCCTCATGGGTCATGCTCTTTTGGTCGGTGATGTACAGCAGCAGGTAGTACTGACCGTCGCGCTCATCGGCCACGAGATCGAGCCCCCCGGGGCGAGGCTGGCTGAAGAACCCGATTGGATCAGCCTGAATCGCCGCAAGCTGTTGCGGCGTGTCATACCACTGCTTGAGGTCGTTGATGGGAAACCACCCCGCCACCAGCGAGTCGGTGTTCTGGGGTCCGCGCTCCGCAAGCTGCGTGCGCAGGTCATCAGGATTCACGCCCTGCGGATCGCTGGCCCGCACCGCGATGTGAAACTCCAACACCCCGGCCCCGCGCAGCAGGCGCATGAGGTCTTGCGGGTCGTCGAAGCCGGTGCGCTTGGCGGCGTAGGCGTCGTAGGCAACAGCGACGCCCTCCAGATCGTCGGCGAGGTGTGGGAACTCATCCTTGAGGTTCTGCAACTCGATATCGCGTTGGCTGGGCTTGGTCAGGAGCTCGCCGGTGATCGCGTCCACGATCTGTTTGCCGGACTCATCTCTCAACGGCTCGCGCTTGTCCGAAAGCCGCAGGGCCCGCTCCATCCGCGAGCGGTCGAGGCTGAGGCGCAGAACCTGCGTGCGCAGATCGTCGAAGTCAACCTCCGCATCGGCGACGGCCTGCTGCAGCGGCCGCAGGTCCTGGGGCGAATCGCCGGCCTGCTCCGCCTTGTCCAGGGCGTCCCAGGCCGATTGAAGCTCGTCGTAGGCCTCTTGCAGCAGCGTGATCCTCTGCCTGCGTATTCCTTGTCCCCCGAACCGCTGGACCGCCTGCTTCGTCTCCAGCGCCGTTTGCAGTTGGCTGGGGGGAATCTGCGCCTCACGCAGCAAGGCGTCCCGGGCATCCTCGTAGGCGATGCGAAGGGTCCGAACCTCCTCGTTGGGAACCGGCATGACGATCTCGATCCGGTCCTGGCCCAATGGCTGCATCGAGATATCCAGCACGCCTTTCGGATTCACCCGCTCCTGGAGCACCGTGATGACCTGGGTCAAGATCGCCTGTGGATCAGTGGCGCCCTCGGGCATGTGGACGGCGTAGATCAGGCTCACCCCGCCCCGCAGGTCCTTCCCCAGGCGGATACGCTCCCCCGGCGGATAGATCGACAACACAAACAACCCCAGCAGCCCAGCGATGAGGAGGATCTTCCAGATGAGGTTTCGCATAGCAGAGCGTTTCTGCTGCTCGACCGGCCAAGCAGCGCCGGCTTTCAGTCAGCGGTGGCTTCCAACGAAGGCTTGCTCCCAGGGCCGTCGTCGAGCACCTGCTGAATCGAGGATCGAGCGAAGGTGATTCGCGTGTTGGATGACTCATCGACCTTCAGGACGACGGTGTCCGCCTTCACCTCCACGATGGAGCCGATGACGCCGCCGACGGTCTGCACCATGTCGTGTTTCTTCACCGCGCTGATCATGGATTGGCGCTTCTTGCGATCCCGCCGCTGGCCGAGAAACGAGAAGGCGATCATGACAACGAACACGAGCCCCAGGACAAAAATAAGGTTGCCGCCGAATAGTGAGCCGTCCCCGCGGGGGGTGCCTGGGGCGCCTTGCGATCCGGGGGCGCCAGTCAGCGGCGCGCCTTCACCCGGTGGCGGCGGCAGCAGACCCTCGCCCGAAATTGCCTCTGAACCACCCTCCTGGGCCAGGGTGAGCACGTACAAGTCGATGTCAAACATGGTGTGGTTCCGCAGTCATCAAGAATCTTCGGGGTCGTGGAGCCCGTCCGCGGCCTCATCGGGGGCGCCGGATTCGAGCACCGGCCACGATCGTAGGAGGTCGGACCAGGAATCTTCGCGTATTGCCCGATGAATGTCCAGCATGAGGCGTTGGAAGTGGCGAATGTTGTGGAGGCTCAAGAGTATCGGCCCCAGCATCTCCCCGGCCAGGAACAAATGACGTAGATACGCCAGCGAGAACCCTTGGGCACAGGCGACACAATCGCAGCCGACCTCCACGACCCGCTGGTCCTCACGGAACCGGGCATTGCGAAGGTGCATCCGGCCGCGGCGCGTGAAGGCGTTGGCGTTGCGTCCGTTGCGGGTGGGCAGGACGCAGTCGAACATGTCTGCCCCGGCCCGCACCGCCGCGACAAGGTCACGTTCGTAGCCCACCCCCATCACGTAGCGAGGCTTGTCAGCGGGCAGCAGGGGAGCCGTGAACTGCACGACCTGATGGATCAGCTTCGGCTCCTCTCCCATGGCCACACCGCCGATCGCATAGCCCGGCAGCTCGACGTTGCACACCGCCTCGACCGATGCGCGTCGCAGCTGAAGGTCCGTGCCGCCTTGCACAATGCCAAACAGAGCCTGCTCATCGGGGCGCTGGTGCGCGGCCCGGCATTGCTCAAGCCATCTGACCGTTCGATGGTGGGCCACGCGTAGCTCATCGCGGAGGCCGGTCGTGGAGGTCGTCGCATCGTCCCGTTGTGGGCCGGCGGAACTCCCAGTCCGACGGTTCGAGCCGACACGTTCGACGCACGTCCGGCAATCGTCGAACGCCATGATGATGTCCGCCCCCAGCGCATTTTGCACCTCGATGGATCGTTGCGGCCCCAGATGAACCATGCTGCCGTCGACGATTGAGCGGAATGTCACGCCGTCGTCGTCGATGCGGTTGATATCGGCCATGGAATACGCCTGATATCCGCCGGAGTCCGTGAGGATGGGCCCGTCCCAGGCCATGAACCGGTGCAAGCCGCCCAGGCGAGCGATGAGCTCAGCCCCTGGTCGAAGCATGAGGTGATACGCGTTGGCGAGCACGATCTGCGTGCCGGTCGATCGGAGCTGCTGCGGGCTGAGCCCTCTGACCGAGCCTCGGCTGCCCACGGGGATGAATGCCGGCGTGTCAAACGAACCGTGCGGTGTTTCGATGCGGCCGAGTCGCGCGGCGGAACTTCGGCACTGAGCGAGGACGGTGAACCGCAGCGGAGTGGACATGGGGGCAGGCTTGAGGCTTGAAGGCTTGAGCACTGGGGACATGCGGGCAACGGCCAGCGGCTGGGTCCGGCCAGCCTCAGGTCTCAAGCCTCAAGCGTCTCTTTGGGACGCTTCGCGCAGGATGCGCTTCTCCTTTTCGGTGAGGCTATGCAACCCACCGGCGCTGATCTTGTCGAGAATGCGATCAACCTGGCCGCGCCGGGCGGTGGATCGACGGAAGACGGATCGTCCGCGCTTGCCCCGGTAGTGGTGCGAGGTGGGATCGACTCGCCCCAGGATGTCGAAGAACCCGTGGAGGTGCTGGGGATGGCGGATGAAATAGAACCCGGCGATCGCCCCGCCGAGGTGCCCCGCTTCACCCCCGGCGTTCGCCCGACCAAAGAGCACGGTGATCAACGCCAGCCCAACCATCGCATAGGCGAGTGTTTTCAACCGCATCGGCAGGAAGAGGAATAGCAGCACGGTGGCATTCGGGGCTAGAAACGCCCCGGCCATCAGCACGCCGAACACGCCCGCGGAGGCGCCGATCAACGGTGTATTGGGATTATTGAACAGCAGGCCGGGTATGCGCACATCTGACCCGAGGAACTGCGTCGCCACGTATCCGCTGAGGTTCAACAGGCAATACATCAAAGCGCCGAAGATGCCGCACAGCAGATAGAACGCGATGTAACGCTTCGACCCGAGGTGTCGTTCGACCATGGAGCCGAAGAAATACAGCGCCAGCATGTTGAAGAACAAATGACCAAGGCCCCCGTGCAGGAACTGGAAGCCGATCAACCGCCAGAACTCCATCTTGATGAAGCCCCGCGCCGTGGAGAAGTGCAGGAAGCTCTCGATTAGACGCATACCGCGGAGATGATTGACAGCGACCTCCACCCGTCCTTGCGGCGTATTCAAATACACCGACTGGCGGCCAAGCATGGGCTTGCCGCGCGGGTCGCGCTGCATCACCGTGACCCGCTTGTCCACCACCAGCACTGAGGCGTCCAGTGCGGCGAAGTCCTGCGGCTCGATCACCGCCTGCGTCTGCATCAGCACCCAGCGTCTCGGGCTGAAGCCGTCGATGACAAAGACCGCGATGCAGATCACGATGAGCCAGGTGTTGACCGACCACATGCGCATCGACGTCAGCGGGCTGCGCCCCTGCGCCGCTCCCGGCGGCGGTCTGCGGATGTAGTCGCGGTCGTAAATTCCCATGCGTAGGTCTTATTCGGATAGTCAGCAGCGTCCTGGCAACAATTCGATGCTGGGAGTTGTGTTCTACCGTTCCTGCCGCTTGCGCTGGGTGGCCCGCTTCAGCAGGCGCTTCTCAGCTGCGGAGAGGCTCTCCAAGCCGGACTCGGCGATCTTGTGAAGGATCTGGTCGACCTGCCCGGACTCCTGCTGCTGCCGCAGGGCGCGGCGTTCGACTCGCCGCTGCCGCCGGGACGACCTGGCCGGCTCGGCGTCGGCCGGCTCTCCTTGATCCATGCTCGCGGCCAACAGATCAAACTCACCGCCCATGAACTGTTCGGTGAACTCGAGCTGCTTGTGCGTGATGTAACAGGTGATCCCGCCGAACACCGCGATCATCACCAGCATCACGCTGGGGATGACGAATCCCGTGATCCCCAGCGCGATGGCTCCGACGTATCCGACGCGGACCGTGAAGCGCATCGAACGGGCATAGCCGAACCTTGGCCAAAGTGCTGCCTGCACGATCCGCCCTCCGTCCAGGGGGAAGATCGGCAGGAGATTGAACAGCAGCAGTACCAAGCTCAACGCGTTGATCCAGAACAGGGTCATGTGCGCCCACGAGCGGGCGATCTCCGGATGCGACAGCCCGGCCCCGATATTGAAGGGGTTCGGGACGGCCACTCCCCACCACACGCCGGTGATCAGGCCCAGCATCGTCGCCGCCGAGAAACAAATCACGACGTTGACCATTGGCCCGCCGATGACGGTGATCAAGTGCGCCCTCCAATTGTTGGGTGGCCGACAAAACGCCAAGCCACCCAGCGGCCACATAAGAATTTCGTCGGCTTGACCCCCCACCTTCCGACACGCCAGGCAGTGGCCGAACTCATGCAGCAGCACGATTCCGAAGAGGCAGACCATGGCGAGAACCACCGGCCAGAATCCGTGCGAGAAAGGGTCGGCGAGGGTCGCTTTGGCCCGGGCCGCGCGGATCACCTCAATCACAATGAAAAGCAGGAAGATCGCGTGAACTCGTACGGTGACGTTCAGGAACCTCCCGACCGGCACCGACCAGGTCATGGGATTATCCAGAGTGGGACGGAGGCCCTGCCAATCGCCGCCCGGGCGGCCGAACCGGCGCATCGGGTCATCGTCGGCGGGACCGTCACGATCATGCCAGCTCATGCCGAGAAACCCCTGCTGTCTCGAGCCCACATCATCAGCCCGGCGATCGTTTTGCCGTCGCGTATCCGGCCGTCGTCGATCATGGCCAGGGCATCATGGCCAGTGACGGTCTCGACCTCGATCTGTTCGCCGGGATCGAGCCGTTGGCCCATGAACTGAAGATCTTCGGCCACAAACACGTGCATCAACTCATCACAGAATCCCGGCGAAGTGTAGAACTCGCCGAGCTTCCGCAGGCGCTCGGGGCGGTAGCCGGTCTCTTCGGCCAGCTCGCGCGAGGCGGCCTGGCGCGGCTCCTCATCAGGCTCCAAGGTGCCGGCCGGCAGCTCCCACAATTGCTGGTCCACAGCCACGCGATAATTCCGGATCATCACCAGGCGATGCCGGTCCAGCAGCGGGACTACGAGCACCGCACCAGGGTGGCGCACGATGTCTCGACAAACCCGGCGCCCCTGCTGGTCGGTCCAGGTCATTGCCTCGACGCTGAACAGCCGCCCGCAATGCAATGTGTGAACATCAACGGAGTCGTGCATCGCTCTGTATGATCATATGTTGGGCTCCATGAGCACGGACATCGACAATCACAATTCGGCCGATGGAATCGTCAAGCTGATCGGGGTCAGCAAATGGTTCGACGGGCTCGCGGCGCTCCGTGATGTGACATTGCAGTTCGCTTTGGGCAAGACCACTGTGGTGCTGGGGCCAAGCGGCTGCGGCAAGACGGTCATGCTCAAGCATATCATCGGCCTGCTCAAACCCGACCGGGGCGAGGTATGGTTCGAGGGCGACCGCATCGACACGCTGAGCGAGACGAAACTCGGCCCGATCCGGCGACAGTTCGGATTTCTGTTCCAGCAGGGAGCCCTATTCGATTCGATGTCGGTTGGCGACAACGTCGGCTTCCCCCTCCTTGAGCACACAGATCTGGCGGCGCCGCAGCGCCAGGAGCAGGTCCGGGCCATGCTGGGGATGGTCGGCATGACCGGCTCGATCGACAAGATGCCAGCGGAGCTGTCCGGAGGGCAGCGCAGGCGCGTCGCCCTAGCCAGGGCGATCGTCCTGCGGCCCAAGATCATCCTCTATGACGAGCCGACGACCGGGCTGGACCCCATTCGGGCCGGGGTTATCAACCACCTCATGCTCAGGCTCCAGCGCGAGCCTCGCATCACGAGCATCGTGGTTACTCACGACCTGGCCAGTGCGTTTCAAGTCGCGGACGTGATAGTCATGCTCTACGATGGAACGGTCATTATGCAAGGCACGCCCCAAGAGTTTCGACAGTCCTCCAACCCGATCGTGCAGCGCTTCCTCCATGGTGAGCCCAGCGCAGCCGAGCGCGCGGCAATCGCCACCCGCAGCGACGATGACGTGGCGTCACGCCCAACCCGGCAACCAAACAACGGATCGTGACAGAGACCGCTAGAAACTTCCTGATCGGCCTCACCACACTTGCCGCCTTGGTCGGCCTGGCGTATCTGCTGTATCTCTTCGGCGAGCTGGAGGCCTGGGTGAACCCGCGGTACGACATCACGATCAACGCCACCCATGCAGCCGGCCTGCGGCAAGGAAGTACCATCGAACTCAACGGCGTGCCCGTCGGCGTTGTCCGTCAACTGACCACCGCTCAAGACACGCAGTACCCGGTCCATATCATCGCACAGATCGAACAATCACAGCAGATACCGGCTGATGTCGTGCTCTACGCGGCCACTTCACTGCTGGGTGGCAGCGCCACCTTGCAAATGGAGCCTCCTGCGGCCGGCACGGCCGCGCCGCCAAAGTTCCTGCCCACCGACGGCTCGGCTGAGATCAATCGGAAGATCCTCAGCCGCCTGATCGAGCAGATTACTGCTGAGCTCGACAGCCAAATGGCCCCGTTGATCGAGGCGGTGGAAATGGCCAAGAGCTGGCTGGGCGATGAGAAGCTACGAGCCGACGCGCACCAGGCCGTCCGCAAGGTCACCGAGCTGATCGACCGCGCCGGCGACACATTGGAAACATTCAGCCAAGCGGCGGCCGGGCTCGAAGCAGATGTGGACCACCTCACCAAACGGCTGGTGCCGGTCCTCGACGAACTTGCCACCACGCTCGAAGAGATACGGCAGCTGACCCGCCTGGCCAGGCAAGGCGAAGGCACGATCGGCCAACTGCTGAACAACCCCGATCTCTACCGATCGCTCACCGATGCGGTGACCCGCCTGGATCGTGTCCTCAGCGAGGTCCAACCACTTATTGAGCAGATCAAGGCGGAAGGGTTGCGCTCAGCGTGGTGAACCGGACCGCGATCGCCCTATGGAGCCGGACAAATGGAGCGTCCCTCACGAGCGCCGGACGGGCCTCGGCCGCATCCTGACCTGCGCGGCTCGTTATATCGCTACGCTTTGGCCGCAGCCGCTTTAGTCGGCAACCACGGCGATCTCCACCCGTCGGCTCTGGGCCTTGGTGGACCTAGGCTGGTTCGGCCCAAAGCTGGCGAGCGAGATCCGCTTACCCGAGACACCCTTGGAGGTGAGATAATCCCGAACGGCATAGGCTCGGGCAAATCCAAGGTGGTAGTTGCTCTTGTGCCCGCTCTTGCGGATCGGGTCCGCGTCCGTGTGGCCCACAATCCGTATCGGCTGGCCGGCGTAGCCGCGATTGAGCACAGACGCAACGGCATCCAGTGATCTCTTGGCCGCAGATTTGAGCGTGGTCTTCCCGGCCGCAAACAGCACGTCGCTTTGGACCGTCACGGTGACCTCACCGGCGCCGTACGCCGCCGAAACGTAGGGGATGGATTCAAAACCGGTCGCCTGAGCCGGCGCCCGGTCCAAGTCCCCCATGTCGCGTCGCAGCTGGGCCAGTTGCATTGACTTGTCACGGATTCCCTGCTGGGCCTCGGCCAGGGCCCCGTTTCGGTCCGAGAGTTGAAGCCGAAGGTCTTCGTTCTCTTCGGTCAACAGTGCGTTTTGATCCTTGAGGTCAGCGTTGCAGCCGGCCAGGAGTAAGCCCGCGGCCGACATGCCCAATACCTTCATCCATGAAACGCGCATCGCTTGCATCCTTATCTGAGTCGGTTCACAGAAACCTGCCGCGTGCCTCCAGCGCGCAGCATTGCTGCCGGCAATTTCACTCCAACACGGCGCCGCTGTCCAGCCCAGCCGGCCCAACCAGTTCCATATCGGCAGAGTCTCCGTCCGGCTTGGGCGTCAATTGGGGGGTCGCCGGCGATATCGCCGGGGCCGAAGGAACCAGCCGCGGCTGCGGCAACCAGGGCGTATACCTCTCTTGCACCCAGTTGATTGCGGGCCGGCACATGAGCACCACCAGAGTGGCCACAGCCAGATGAGGGCCAAAGGGCAGCGCACGCCGCGCTCCTTTGAACACCGACCCGAATCCCATCGACACAAACGCCCAGGCCAGGCCAAAAAACGGCGCCAACAAGAAAACGAAGATGGGATCCACCCATCCCAGCGTCGCCCCGACCGCCCCCAGCAGGTGCGGATCGCCAAGCCCCATCGCTTCGCGGCCGAAAGCGAGGGTGCCGAGAATGCGGACCGCCCACAGAATCCCCGCCCCTGTCAGGTACCCCAGGATGCTGCCCCCGAGCGCTTGAAGAACAACCGGCGGCGGTCCGGCCGGGAACCGGGCGCCAACGAAAAACCCTGCCACCAGCCCAATGATGCACGGCAGGAGAAACACCAGCTCCACACCCATCTCTCGCCGGGCGTGCGGATAGTCAGCCAGCGTCTCGCCGTCCTTCAAATGCTCGTCGTAGTCCGCGAAGCTGTAGCGCAATACCCCCAGCTTCAGCAGGAGCATCGACACGCCGATGCCCAGCATCCCGCCGCAGGCGACCGCGAACCATTGCCAGTCGGCAGCCGGAATCGGCCACAAGCCCATTGCACGAGGAACGGATCCCAGCAGGGCCTGCAGGGAATACGCCACGACCGCCATGATCGTCACCGCCAACGGAATCTGGATGGGGATCGTGAACGTACGAGCGTCGATGACGGTCATCGCCACCAGAGCTGCCAGCAGAAAGGCGTGGGCGATAAAGGCCGGGGAGGTGCGAAACACCCCGTTGTAGTACCACCAGTCGCCGCCGACACTCCCCCACCATGCCACGCGCGGCCCGGCCATGTAATACGCCGCGTACAGTCCAAGGAAGATCATGGCCATGATCAGCTCGATGATCATGTATTGCGGGCTGACCTTGGCTTGGCAATGCGCGCACCGGCCTCGAACCAGAAACCACCCCAGGATCGGCAGGTTCTCCCGCCACGACAGGCGGGCCCCACAGGTGGGACAGCGGCTCGGCGGGCTGATCACGCTCATCCCCGCCGGCAAGCGGTAGATCACGACGTTGATGAAGCTGCCGACGATCGCCCCGAACGCAAAGACAAATACCGCCACAGGAAGATGCTGGTAGAGCTCCCAAAGCGGCATGGTCTGGGCGAGAAAGCAGGAGAGGTCACAAGGCATTAGGCTCGAGGCATTGGGGGCTCACGCCGGCTAGGTCTGCTGGGCCTCAGAGGAGTCGCCGGCAGCGTCCTGGGCCGTCATCCGCTGGACCTGTTGCTCGGCCACATCAAGGATTCCACGGCATCGCTTGAGCAGGGCCGCGCCCCGGCGGTATTCGGTCAGGCTCTCTTGGAGCCCAACCTGGCCCTGCTCGATGCGCTCAATGATCGACTCGAGCTCCTCAATGGCCTGCTCGTAGCTCATCTTCTGGGGGCCTGGGCGAGTGTCCGCGGCGTTCTTGGGCGACATCATTCGGAGAATCTACCGGGAGCGGTCGAAGAGGTCCATCTGAGAAACCGATGCGTCCGCGGGGTCGCTGTGGGTCAAGCGGCCTCCGGCGTTTCCCACGATCGATTCAATCGAGCCATCCGTAACCCGGGTCACGATCAACTGCCCCCTCCGCACATCGCGCGTTGACCGAATCAGCCGGCCGTCTGGGGTCATTGTGTAGGTGTAGCCGCGGGTGAGCACGCGATGCGGATCGATGCTGCCCAGCTGTCGATCGAACGCCCCCAGGCGAGCGTCAACTCGTCGCAGGTTCATCGCCACAGCTCGGCCGAGTCGGCGACGATGCATAAGAAGTGCGTTCCGTTGATCCACCCGCCGCCGCAGGGCGCGACCGATACGATCATGCAACACGGCCAGTTGCTCCCGACGCCGCGAAGCTAACACTTCCGGTCGCAGCCGGGACAGTCGCCCGGCCAGGCGTTCGAATCGCAGCTGCCGGCGAGCAATGCACGCCCGGAGACTGTGTCGGAGATCGCGATGCCGGCCGTCGATGATCTCCCGGGCCTGCCTGAGTCGGGAGCCGGGATCTCGGAACAGCTCAAAGCGGGCGACGGCGTCAAAACGGTGCCGTTGGCGCTCGATGAGGCGCTTCAGGAGAAACGCCAGCCGCTGCTGAAGGTGGCTGACCTGTTCGTGCAGTTGCGAGGCGGCAGGAATCAGCTGCATCACCGCCTGGGTAGGCGTGGCCGCCCGGCAATCCGCCACCAGCTCGATCACGGTTGTGTCCGATTCGTGCCCGATGGCCGCTACCACGGGGACGGTGCACTTGAATGTCGCGTCTGCGACGACCCGCTCGTTGAACGTCCACAGATCCTCAGCCGATCCGCCGCCGCGCGTGACCAGGATCACATCCACGCCGAGCCGCGTTCGCTGCCGATCGATCCGGCGGATTGCGCCGGCCACCTGCTCGGCGGCCCCTTCGCCCTGCACCCGCACGTCGATCAGCAGCAGCCTCACCGCCTTGCAACGCTGGGCGGCGGTCGCCATCACGTCGCGCCAAGCCGCCGAGCTTGCCGAGGTAATCACCGCGATACGCTTGGGAAAAACCGGGAGCGGCCTCTTTCGAGCCTCATCGAAATACCCCAGGCGGCGAAGCTCCTCGCACATCGCGCGAAACCGAAGCTCAAGCGCCCCGGCACCCACCCCCTTGAGCTGCTTGACGTACAATTGCGTCCGACCCTGGGGCGCATAGTGGCTCAGGTGGCCCACCGCAATCACTTCATCGCCTTCCGCGGGAACGAAGCCGAAGCTCTTGGCCGACGACGCCCAGGCCACACAGTTCAGCACCGCAGATTCGTCCTTGAGCGAAAAGTACCAGTGGTTGGCACAGCTGAGGTTGCTGACCTGGCCGATCACTCGTAGCGGCGACGGGACGTGGTGCTGGAGTGTGGATTTGATCAGCGCGGCGGCCTGACTGACGGTCAGGTGATCGGCGTCGGGAGGCTGGCGGCGAGGGCTCGGCTGGGCCTCGGATTCAGGACCGGCAACTTGGTCGGGATCGAATGGCAGCCGCTGCATGAGGCAATGATATGGTGGGCATAACACCGGCGATACCGTGATGACGACCGAAGCTTTGGACAAGCTGACGACAAACATCGCCGACGTGCCTTGCATCGGCCACAGGCACGCAGAAGCGTTTCGCCAGCTGGGAATTCGTTGTGTTGCAGATCTCGTCCTTCATCTGCCGCAGCGGTATGAGCATGAGCTGCCCGAACAAACTATTGCTGCGGCCTCGGAGCAGATTTCACCGCTGCACGGCGCTGACGCCAACATTACCCTCCGCGGAGAGATTGCCTCGGTGCGGTGGATCCCTGCTCGTCGTCCGCGGATGGAGGCGACGCTTCAGGACGACACCGGCACCGTCAAGCTGATCTGGTTCAATTCACCCTGGCTTCGCGAGAAGATCCATCCCGGGCTGACCGTTTTGGTGTGGGGCCGGGCGAAGAGGCATGGCGACCTTGTGCAAATGGTCAACCCCCGTTGGGAGGCCTACGACCCCGATCAGCCGATTGTGCCCCGGCCGCAGCGTCATCGGCCAATCTATCCGGCCAGCGAAGAGCTGCCTTCCCGGACCATCGAGCGGGCGGTCGAGACGGTTCTCGACGCCGCGCTGGCCCAGCTCGACGACCATCTGCATGACGAATATCGAAAGGCCCGCGCTCTGCCCACCCTGGCCGAGACTTATAGCATGGTGCATCGACCCGCCGATGCCGACGAGCCTGTCTCCGCAAGGCGCCGCCTTGCTTTCGATGAGCTGCTGCTGCTGCAACTTGCGGTGATGCTGAAGCGTCGGCACCGCCGCGAGGCTCAGCGTGCGGTCCCGCTGAAGCACAATGACGCCATCAACGCCGATATCACCGCGCGATTCCCGTTTGAGCTGACCAGCTCGCAGAGTGCGGTCATCCATGAGATCGCCGCGGACCTGCAATCCACAATCCCCATGAACCGTCTGCTTCAAGGTGATGTCGGTGCGGGCAAGACCGTCGTCGCACTCTACGGCCTGCTGATGGCGGTGGCCTCGGGACACCAGGCGGCGCTCATGGCCCCCACAGAATTGCTGGCCGAGCAGCATGACGCCTCGATCAGCCAGATGCTCTCCGGCGCCCGCGTGTCGATCGAGCTGCTGACGGGCTCCCAGACCTTACCCCAACGCCGCGAGATCCTCGCACGGCTTGAGTCCGGGCAGATCGACATCCTCATCGGAACCCACGCCCTGCTCACCGAAATCGTGCAGTTCAAGAGTCTGGCCCTAGCGGTCATCGACGAGCAGCACCGCTTCGGCGTTCACCAGCGGGCGAGGCTGCGAAGCAAGGGCAACGATCCCACCACTATTCCTCACACGCTGGTGATGACCGCCACGCCCATCCCCCGCACCCTTTCGCTGACGGTCTTTGGCGATCTGGACATCTCGACCATCCGTGGGTTGCCGCCGGGGCGAAAGCCGATCACCACCAGGATCACGGATCAGTCCAAGGCCGAGGAGGTCTACCAACAGGTGGCTGAGCGTCTGAACAACGCCGAGCAAGCGTTCATCGTGGTGCCCGTGATTGATGAATCCGATCGGGGGCTCAAAGATGTCCATACCCATCTTGAGTGGCTGGCAGGGGGATTTCTGCGAGGCCGACGCCTCGCCGCCATGCACGGACGGCTCGACCGCGACGAACGTGAGCGGATCATGAGCCGCTTCCGGGCCGGCGAGATCGACGCCTTGGTCTGCACCACGGTGATCGAGGTCGGGGTGGATGTGCCCAACGCCTCGATCATGGTGATCGAGCACGCGGAGCGGTTCGGCCTTGCCCAGTTGCACCAGCTTCGCGGGCGCATCGGCCGAGCCTCCCGCCACAGTCTTTGTGTGCTGCTGGGCGATCCGACCACCAAAGAAGCCGAAGCCCGGCTCGAGGCGATCGCCTCAACATCCGACGGCTTCGAGATCGCTGAGAAGGACCTGGAGATTCGCGGTCCGGGAGAATTGTTCGGGGCCCGGCAATCCGGGTTGGCGCCATTTCGGGTGGCCCAGTTGCCGCGCGATCTGGATCTCCTGCAAATGGCACGACGGGACGCGAAGGATTGGATCGCATCGAATCCCACGCTCGCCGGCCAGCGCGATGCCTTGCTGCGCCGCCGGCTGCTGAAAGCCCACGGCCAGGCCCTGGGGTTGGGGGACGTGGCATAGGCAGGAGTCAGGAGTTAGGGGTCAGGGATTGTTAGGGGTTGGGAGTTAGGGATTGGGGTTGGCGTGCGCTGCGCGCGCTGTTGGTAGTCCCGGATGCATATCCGGGGGCGTCCGGGGGAATTGTTCACCGCATACACTGCCGACATGCCGGCCAACGCCGATTTGTCGCACATCTTTGAGCAGATGAGCAAAATCCTGGAGCTGACCGGGGCCAATCCCTTCCGCGTCAACGCCCACGGGAAGGTGGCCCGAATCCTGGCCGACCTCACGGTTGATGTCAGTCAGCTTGCCGACGACCCAGCCAAGCTCACCGCAATCGACGGCATCGGCGAGGCGTCAGCGAAGAAGATCGTCGAGTATCTCAAGACCGGCCGGGTCAAAGAGCGTGACGAGTTGTTGAAAGAGATCCCCAAGGGTCTGCTGGAGGTCATGGAGATCCCCGGTCTGGGCCCCAAGACGGTGAAGCTCATGTGGGAAAGAGCCGGTGTTACCGATGTGGAGACGCTCAAGGCCAAGCTCAACACCGGCGAACTTGCGCAGCTGCCGCGCATGGGGACCAAGACCGTACAGAACATCAAGGAGTCGATCGAGTTCATCGCACTCTCGGGCAAACGCATCCGACTTGGTGAGGCGCTTCCGGTCGCCACACAGATCGTCGAGCGGCTGCGCGGCGTCAAGGGGACGAAGCAAGTCGAATGCGCCGGGTCGCTGCGGCGCGGCAAGGAGACAATCGGCGACATCGACATCCTGGCATCGACCGCGAACCCCGAAGCGCTCAGCCGGGCGTTTCAAGCGATGGCGGGTGTCGTCAAGGTTCTCGCCGCCGGCGAGACGAAAAGCTCGGTGAGACTCGATACGGGAATCCAAGTCGATCTGCGCGTGATCGATGAAGAATCCTTTGGGGCCGCGTTGATGTACTTCACAGGCTCCAAGCAACACAATGTTCTGATGCGGGAGCGGGCGATCAAGAAGGATCTCCGGCTCAATGAATATGGTTTATTCGCCGACGCGGACCGGGAGACTGAGGCTCCGCAGAGTCGAGGCGCCAGACCCGTCGCGGCCCGGACGGAACAAGAGGTGTTCGCCGCCCTCGCATTGCCGTGGGTTCCGCCGGAGATTCGCGAAGACCGCGGTGAGTTCGAGCTCACCTCGACTCCCAACCTCATCGACCTAAGCGACATCAAGGCCGAGCTTCACGCCCACACGGTCGCGTCGGATGGGAAGATGACAATCGACCAGCTCGCTTTGGAGGCCAAGGCCCGCGGCTTTCATACCGTCGCCGTCACCGATCATTCCAAGTCCAGCGCCCAAGCCAACGGTCTCTCGGCGGATCGATTACGCGATCACATCCAAGACGTGCGGGAAGCAAACCAACGGGTGAAAGGCATCACGATTCTGGCGGGGTCGGAGGTGGATATCCTGGCCGACGGCCGGCTGGACTACGACGACAAGTTGCTGGCCGAACTGGACCTGGTTATCGCTTCACCGCACAGCGCCCTGCGGCAGGACCCCACGGCCGCCACCAAACGCCTGCTCAAGGCGATCAAGCATCCGCTGGTCCACATCCTCGGCCATCCAACGGGCCGGCTCATCAATCGCCGAGAAGGATTGCAGCCGGACATCAATGCGCTGATCGAAGCGGCAGTTGAATGCGACACCGCGCTGGAGATCAACGCCAACTATCTGCGCCTTGATCTGCGGGACACTCACATTCGGGCTGCCGTTGAGTTCGGGGCGCTGCTGTCGATCAACACCGATGCCCATTCGCCGGACCACTTCGACTTTCTGCATTACGGCATCCTGACGGCTCGGCGCGGCTGGCTGACGGCGGATCGCTGCATCAACGCGTGGTCGAGACAGAGACTGAAAGACTGGCTGAAGTCGAAACGGTGACACTGGCCGCGCCGGGCCCGAGGACGAGCCGGCTCTGAAGCGAAGCGCTCCTGCGGTCCTGTTGGGCTGATATCATTCCAGCGACGCCGTTACGATTGGTGGGTTGCGACCCGGATCTTCCTCGTCCGCCGTCGGCGGACTCGTCAGGTCCGGCTTGAAGTGGATTCCAATGTTCGAGACGCTTTCAGAGCGATTCAACTCGACCTTCCGCAACCTCTCGGGGCGCGGGCGCATCAGCGAGGAGAACATCCGCGAGGCGATGCGCGAGGTGCGCACGGCGCTGCTTGAGGCGGATGTGCATCTGGAGGTCGTCAACGAGTTCTGCGATGAGGTGGTGCAAGACGCGATCGGGCGAGCGGTCACCAAAAGTCTGCGGCCGGGCGAGGAAATGATCAGCATCGTCCACCAGCGGCTCATCGACGTGATGGGCCCGGTGGACAGCCACATCCTGCTGGTGGAGCCGCCACCCACGATCGTGATGACATGCGGCCTGCAGGGCTCGGGCAAGACAACCACGTGCGCGAAACTTGCCGCTTATCTGAAGCAGCGCGGCCGAAGCGTCATGGTCGCGGCGGCGGACCTCCAGCGGCCGGCTGCGGTCGAGCAACTGGGCATCATGACCCGGCAAGTCGATCGCGAGGGCAGCGGCCAGGCGAAGGTTCTCTTCTATGCCGAGCCGGACAAGTGCGCGGAGTACGGCCGGGCGACGGGCGTGGCGGTCGGCGTCTGCCGGCGGGCCCTGGCCCAAGCCCGCAAGGCCAAAGTCGATGCGCTGATCCTCGATACCGCCGGACGGCTACACATCAACGATGAACTGATGGCCGAGCTTGACGCGATCAACCGGACGGTCACGCCGCATCAGATCTATCTCGTGGTTGATGCGATGGTCGGCCAGGACGCGGTGAACTCGGCCAAAGCCTTTCACGCGCGGCTGGCCATCGACGGCGTGATCCTCAGCAAGTTCGACTCCGACGCCCGCGGGGGTGCGGCGCTGTCGGTCAAGCGCGTCACCGGGGCCCCGATCAAGTTCATCGGCGTCGGGGAGAAGTTTGATGCATTACAAGAGTTTCACCCGCAGCGCATGGCGGGGCGCATCCTCGGCATGGGCGACGTTGTGTCGCTGGTCGAAAAGGCCCAGCAGGAAGTCAGCGAGGACGAGGCGGTTCGCGCGGCCGAGAAGATGGCCCAGGGCCGGCTCACCATGGACGACTTCCTCCAACAGCTCCGCTCGATTAGGCGCATGGGCCCCATCAAGCAGGTGCTGGGCATGCTGCCAGGCGTCGGGGCCGCGCTGAAGGACGTCGAGGTTGACGAGAAGCAACTGGATCGACTCGAAGGGATCGTCCACTCCATGACGCCGGCCGAGCGCAAGAACATCAAGACCCTCAATAAGTCACGCATCAAGCGTGTGGCCAGGGGATCGGGCACAACGCCCGGGGAGGTCGGCAAGCTCACTCGCCAATTCGAGATGGTCCAGAAGATGACCAAACAAATGGCCGGCGGCGGCCTGGGCGGCAAAATGAAGGCGATCCGCGAATTATCGGGGGCAAGCGCCAGCCAGATCCCCGGCCTGCAGAACATGCCGAACCTGGGCGGGCGAATCTCAACCAAGACTGTCGGTGTGAAGAGCCGGTTCAAGCAGCGGAAGAAACGACGGTAGAGGAGAAGATTCACCACCGAGACGCAGAGGACGCAGAGAGGAAGAACAGAAAAGAGTTGTTAACACGGAGGACACGGAGTAAAGACCGCGAAGAATAAAGTCAGTTTTCTTGTCTCTTAACCCAATCCAAATCTCTCTTTTTCCAACTCCGTGGCTCTCCGTGCCCTCCGTGTTTCAATCTTCTCTGCGTCCTCTGCGCCTCTGCGGTGAATCTTCTAACTTACGCCGCAATCGCCAGACTCACCGGGCTCGACCACGGGCCGACATCGCCCTTGACCGATGCCCATCGGGCGAAGTACGTCGCCTGTTTGCCGTTGTCCGGGGCTGAGAACGCGACGACCACGGGGTTCCGCGTGAACGCGCCGTAAAACTCGGCCAGCGCCGGATCGGCGACTGCCGCCACGTCGATCGCCACGAAGACCTGCATGTTCGCCGCCCCGAACGGCTTGGCCGGGCTGTCCGGCGTAAAGCTGTCGGAATAACGAACCGTGTGCGCACCCGGAGTCGCCGCGATCACCGAGAGAATCGGCGAGGTGTCCGGCACGTCGATCGGATTGCGATCGTTGTTCGGAGGCGGGACGCCGATCGAAATCTTGTCCGGATCACTGATTCCCATGTTGGGCTTGATGAGCGCTGCGAACTGTCGGCAGATCTGGTCAGCGCTGGTGCGGGCATCGTCCTTGGCCGCGATCGTGACCTCGGTATTCTGGGCTGGGTCTTGCACGATGGTCAAGGCGGCATCGAAGGCGTCGACCGCGTTGGCGATCGCGACGGCATCGGCAACCGCGACCTGGTATGTAGCGGGATTCGCCGTGATCTTGGTGGAGAAGTTGATCATCCACGCAAGCGCATCCGTGTCCCGCGCTGGGATAAAGTCAACCATCGCTGGTCTCCTCGTGTCAGAGTGGCGAACTCGAAGCGGCCCGGAACACCTCCGGGGGCGACTTTCACGAGTTCAGAACAGCGGATCGATCGTCGATCGCCGGCCCGTGCTTCACCGGATATGCGGACTGACGGGAACTACTGGTGGTTTCCCTGGGTTTCCAGGGTTTTGGCGTGGTTCCGGGGGGAATCCGGGTCACCAGCACTGATAAGTGACGCTCCAACTCTGGAGTTGGAACTTCCGGGGGTGGAAATGGAACTTCCGGGGGTGGAAATGGACATTCCAACTCTGGAAATGGAACGCCCAACTCGGGAATTGAAAGTTGTAACTATGGAAACGGAGGCTGTAACTCTGGTGATGGAACTTCCGGGGGTGAAGTTCGACGGTCCAACTCTGGAGATGGAACGCCCGACTCCGGCGGCGGGGTTCCCGAGGGGTTTACCGCACGACCCTGCACCATCGCTCGGTGATGCGACCGCTGGTCACGGCCCCCACGAGCCGGAAGTAATCATCACCGTACCCGGGGCGATATATCGCGGGGTCGGCACTTCCGGGGGTGTTCCGGGGGCCGGCCAGTGTGATCCATTCGCCATTGTTGAGTCGCATCATGGTGTGTCGCTCCTGTCGGGTATGTTTCTCGACCGGATCGGGGCGGGTGATGAGCGGCTGATCGCTGACACTGGTATCATGGCCCGGATGCGTTGGACGATCCCTGTGATTATCGGGACCGTCATGGTCGCAGGCAGCGTCCAGCTTGCGAAATGGTCTGGCGCTCCACCGGCTCCTCACCCGAATCCGCCGTGGGTTGACGGGTTGCTTTACGCGTACTGCGCGCTTGTATTTGCCGCGATGATCTGGTTCTGGTGGAAACACAGGATTGGCGCGCGTTCGCCCGGGAGTCTTATCGATCACCGGGGTCTTGTGCGCTGACTCCCCCCAACTCGCGGCGTTCACGGGGGCTTTCATGGCTCATTCCCGGGAGTTTGCGTCATTCGCCTGGGTTTTCACCGTGTTCGCATTGGAGTGCGCAGGAGATCTTCCGGGAACGCGGGAGAACTTCCGGGGGCGCGGGAGAGTCGTTGC
>JADFIM010000143.1 GCA_022566725.1 Planctomycetota bacterium | reverse complement strand
ACCCCTGGCTGCACAAGGACGTTGCATCTTCGTCCTGGCCGGCGATGGGCCGCTTCGGCCGTCGTTTGAGGCGCTGGCGAAGAAATTGGGCGGCGATGGGAACGTCCGATTCACCGGCCGGATTTCCGATGAGGAGCTGGCGCTGTCGTACGAAGCGGCAGACCTCTTCATCCTGCCCACGACCCAGCTGGAGTGTTTCGGCCTCATTACGCTGGAGGCGTTTGCGTTTGGGTGCCCGGTCCTGAGCACCGATTCCTGCGCGCTACCGGAGACGATGCAGCCGATCCTCCCGGAGTTCATTGTGCCGGCCGGCGATGTGGGTGCGTTACGGCAAAAGGTCGATGATTTCCTCACCGGCAAACTGGTGCCGCCTCCGCCCGAGCAACTCGTCGAGTATTTAGCCGAGAGGTATGACGAATCAGTGGTGCTGCCGGACCTCGCCAAGCTCCTGGAAGGCGAGTCGCGCCCTAAACAACTTGTGCCAATGAGCTAGAGCGTGCCGTTGCTGCTGGAGTCTTGAATAGCTCAGGGGTCTGACCCTGGCCGGTTGACTCCATACCCGCGAGTGTCCTGGCGGATTGTTGAGACGCTTCGGTCGCGGCCTCAGAGAGGTCCATTCCGGCCATCACCGGCACGCGCTGCGACTGCCAGTCTGTCAAGTAGAACTCCTCACCGAACGCTGCTTCAAACACCTTCATCCGGCCGAGGTCAACCCCCTCCAAAGCCTTCTTGAGACTCCGCAGGCGAGAACGGTACGCGTAGCTGTTGTATACGCCCAGAGCGGGTTGACCGACATTGCTGAGCCGCCCGTCCCCGGTGACGAGCTCGTTCCAATAGGACCTGGGGTCATACGCACTTGTTCCCATGACACGAGCCTTCTCGCCAAACCTTTGCGCACTGCAGGCTACTATACGGCCGTTTCCACTTGTTGCGCAGGCGACGCAGTCGCGGCGGACATTTCATTCGCTGCGAGGTGACTCTAGGGTCGCAAGGCCGTCTGTTCTTCGCCGCGGCGCAGGGCGGCCTGAAAATCCCAAAGCGGATCGTTGCGCCCCATGAGGACGCGCAGTCGGTCGGCGTCGTCGCGGACTTGGTCGACGATATGCCGAACCGTTTCAACAGAAGGCGGATCGGGCCGACCCGCGACCTTGGGCAGCAGGGCGAATCGAAGCCTTTCCCGCGCTGATGGCGTCAGTATCGGTCGCAGGATTCTGCGGTATACCCGGCTTCGTCGCAAACCTTCCAGAGCCCCTCGAGGCACCGGCTTGCCCTCACTCTTGTTGTACGCCTTGTCGATGCGGAGCCTCCCCAAGCACGGCTCGACCCCCAGGAACCTGCTGATCGACGCCACCGTCCCGCGGCGGTCATTGATGTACGTCTCGAAGCGAACGATCAGAACCCGCTCAGATCCAACCGCCTCAAGCCACGGTGTGATCTGCATGGTGTACCGGCTGTAGTTGATGAATCTCGGATAGGTGCGCACCGCCTGGTCGATGCCACAGGTGATCTTGCCTGCGATCCATTCGTGATTGTGATGGCTGATGATCCGCGACACCGGATCGCGCACCAGGTAGATGGCCTTGAACCGGTCGCCGAGCACCTGCCTGGCCCGCTGCGGCACGCCGGTGACATCAGGAAGCTGACTGTAGGCTGTGGTGGCCTCGCCGCAAGTCTGATGTGTTGACGCCTTGCGAAAGTGCTTCGCGTACCTCTGCAATCCCTCGGGCTGGCATACGTCCTCCTGTGCCAGGCTCCACGGCTCTTTGTCGGTGGGCATGAACACCGCGGGGTTGGTCAAGAGGTCGTGATACAGCGACGTAGTTCCCGCTTTCATCGCTCCAATGATGAGAAAGTCGGGCAACCGCATCATCTCTGCTCCGCCGGCGTCAACTGGCCAACACCGTCCGCCGCGCTCGCCTCGCGATCGCATGATCTCACCCAGGAACGATCGCGTTCATAGCCGGTCCTGATCAACATCTGGCCACAATAGTGGTCGAAGATCTCGGCCGCTTCGAGCGTGAAGTAGTTCATCCAGTCACCTGCCTGGCCCTTGCGCAAGAAGCTGGAGCGGTCTTCCTGGCCGGCGTGTCGGCCCGCCTGCTGTTGAAAGGAGAATTTCTTGATCGTATCGCGCACGCGGTCGAGGTCCGCTTCTTGGCCGGTCAGCTGCGACATCGCGCCGGCCAGGGCGGGCTCGCCGTTTTGAAGGAGGTCTTCGTATCGCAGCAGGACGACGTTGGGGTTTGTTCCTTGGTAATACGAACGTACGTGCTCGCCCCAATTGACGCGCGAGGTGTCCGGCCTGGTCATCTGCCGCTCGATGAACCCGGCGATGTTGTCACGGACGTTCGCCTTGTTCACCATGGCGGGGAAGGTCCGGCGTTGGCGGGCCGTCAGGCTGGGGTGATCGCCCGGGGCAATGGGACGGCTCAGGTAGAAGTACTGCGACACCAGCGCGTCCCTTCCATCGCGCAAAACGTACACGCCCCTCGGATAACTCTTCCAGACCCGCTCGTGACCATGCACCACCGCCGGGCAGCCCACCGGCAGCAGCGAATAGCGTGGGAAGGGAAGCTGCAGGTAATCCGCCACCACCTGGCACGCCCATGTTGTACCGCTCTTGGGATAGCCCACTACGAACACCAGCGGAATCGTCTTGGGAAACCGCGTGCCCAGAAACCACGTGACGTAGTGAGAAGCCGTACGCAGAGAGACCTTGAGGTTCACGTCGTGGATCTTTATCTTCATCTGCCCGGCACCGCTGGAAGCCGCAGCGCCAGCTGTCGGAGGCCCGCGAGTGTTGATCGGCCCAACGTCTGCCCCCCTATAGTCCATTCTAGCCCTGGCGGGTCGCGCTCGAACAAGATCGTATCGAGCCGGCCCGGCCTCGATTCAACGTACTTGCCGCATTGCCTGAACAAATGCGGGCCGCTACCATCCGCAGCCCGTTGCGCCTGGCCGAGTCCTGCTAAAGAGGAGTTGGAATGAAGACGGAATCGCTGATCACCCCCCACGGGGGCAGGTTGATCAACCGCATGGTCGAGTCGTCGCGCGCCGAGGCCCTGGCCGCCGAAGCCGCCGCGATGCGGTCGATCACACTCAGCACCAAGCAGGCGTGCGACCTGGAGATGATGGCCACCGGCGCGTTCAGTCCGCTGACGGGCTTTGTCGGCAAGGCTGACTTTGACTCAATCTGCTCCAACCTGCGGCTCGCTGATGGCACGGTCTGGCCGATCCCCATCACCCTCGCGGTCGATGACGAAGTCAAGGCCGCGCTGCGCCCGGGCCAACAGGCGGCGCTGAAGCACGCCGACGGCACGCTCCTAGCCGTCATCGACATCCAGGAGATCTTTCCCCACGACAGGACCCTTGAGATCCCCAACGTCTTCGGCACCGAAGATGAAGCCCATCCCGGCGTCAAGGCGGTCATGGACGAGGGCGAGTGGCTGGTAGCCGGACCAATTCAGGTCATTACGGTGACGCCCGACGTCGAGCCTGCCGAGCAGTTCACCGAGTTTCGCCTGCCCCCGGCCAAGACGCGCGAAGCGTTCACCAAGCGAGGCTGGAAGACGGTTACGGCATTCCAGACCCGCAACCCCATTCATCGCGCTCACGAGTATCTGACCAAGTGCGCACTGGAGATCTGCGACGGCGTGTTGATCCATCCGTTGGTGGGGGAGACCAAGCCGGGCGATATCCCTGCTGATGTGCGTATGACGTGCTACCAGATCCTCATCCAGAAATATTACGTGGCGGACCGCACGATGCTGGCGGTGATGCCGGCCGCGATGCGCTATGCCGGGCCACGAGAGGCGATCCTCCATGCGCTCGTCCGCAAGAATTACGGTTGTTCACATTTCATCGTCGGCCGCGACCACGCAGGGGTGGGGGATTACTATGGCACGTATGACGCGCAAGAGATTTTCGATGGATTCGAGCCCGGTGAGATCGGCATTACGCCGCTACGGTTCGAGCACGCGGCGTGGTGCAACACGTGTGAGGGCATGACCAGCGCCAAGACCTGCCCCCATGGCCCCGATGAGAAGGTGTTTCTCTCCGGCACCAAGGTGCGCGAGATGCTTCGAGCCGGCAAGCGCCCCCCGCAGGAGTTCACCCGCCCCGAGGTCGCCGACGTACTTATTCGATGGGCCACCGCTGAACAGGCTGTCGGCGCATGACCGTGCATACAACAGGGACGGCGCCGGGCAGCCCATAGCCCCCGGCTCTGCCGGGGGGTTCCCACCAACGACCACCAACGACCAACCAATCCGGCAAACCCGTATGGCCGAGCAGATCGCAACCAACATCACCTGGCACGAAGGCGCCGTCACCGCCGCCGAAAGACACAAGAGCCTTGGGCAAAAGGGGGTGACGATCTGGATGACCGGTCTGCCCGCCAGCGGTAAAAGCACCATCGCCGTGGCCCTGGAGCAGGTGCTCGTTCAGCGCGGCAGGTGCGCGTACCGGCTCGACGGCGACAACGTCCGCCACGGGCTCAACAAGAATCTGGGCTTCTCAGCCGAGGACCGGGCCGAAAACATCCGCCGTATCGGCGAGGTGGCCAAACTTTTTACCGACGCCGGCGTGATCACCATTACCAGCTTCATCAGCCCCTATCGCGCCGATCGCGACCAGGTTCGCAAACTGCACGCCGACGCGGATCTCCCTTTCCTGGAGGTGTTTGTTGACTGCCCGCTCGACGTCGCCGAGCAGCGCGACCCCAAGGGCCTGTACAAGAAGGCCCGGGCCGGCGAGATCAAAGGATTCACCGGGATCGACGACCCCTACGAAGCGCCGTTGCACCCCCAGCTGACCCTGCGCACCGATCAGCTCAGCGTGGCGCAATCAGTGCAGAGCGTGCTCGATCTGCTTGGGCAGCACGGCCTGCTCAGCGCCACGTGATCCCCCGCATATGCATGCGGGGCTATGATCGGCACGCGCCTTCGAACTGGCTTGCACATTCATGCGGGCGCGCCGTCAGGGAACGGTGACGCGCCGGCCGACCTCGAACGGGTCCCACCGCCTCATATCGCGGGAAATATCACTGATCTGCTCGACGATCGCGCTGCCGTCGAGGTGAGCGACCGGCATCAGGTTCTTGCCGCTACGTGCAATCGGCAGCCCCGCTCCGTCGACGTACTGCCCCAATGCCGTTTGTTCAACGAGGCCGCCGACGCCGACGGTCCATTGTGAGTTGATCCAGGTATTCGCGGTTGGATCCAACTCCAGATACGGTGGGCGGAGTTCGCAAAAGCCCAGCTCGGGGTCCTCGTAGACTGCAGCGCCGCTCGGGTCGGCCTTGGCGGTGGGGGCGAAGAGGATCAGGCGCGACGGGTTCTTGACCTCTGAGAAACGCGTGGCCGCAATCGGATCATTGCCCGAAGTGTTCCATGGATTGAACGGCGTGACCCCCGAACCGCCGTGGACGGAATCGCCGCCGACGAAGATGGAGTTCAGCCCGTAGGCCGGCCGCTCGCTGATCCCGATCGAAATGCCGATGTTCGGGCACAGGACTGGACCGGCCGCACTGCCGGGCCCATAGATGCCGCAGCCGTACTCCGCCGCAAGCTTGCTGAGCAGGCCCTGATCGCGCGTGTCGGTGAAGAATGTCTCCCAGGCGTGGTCCACATATGGCGCCAGCCGCCAGACGTAGGAGCCGGCGTCGCAAATGTCGCTGTCACACTGATCCAGGGGGGTTCCATCGGGTAGCTTGACGATGAGGTTCTCGAATGGCTGGCCAGGCTCAAACAGGTCCGCGCCAATGTATCCCGGCATGAGGCGCTTGCGGTGGTCGTCGGAATACTGGTTGTAGGCCAGGGCCATTTGCTTCAGCGCGTTCATCGAGTCGGTGCGGGTCGCCGCCGCCCTTACCGGGCGCAGCGACACGAGCAGCAGCCCCACCAGCACCATGATGATCGCAATCGAGACCAGAAGCTCAAGCAGCGAAAACGCTCTATGGCGGCGGTTCATGACGTGCTCCGAAAGATTCCTGATCCAACGACCGCGGTGCGTGGCCACGTTTCGCCGTCGCCCTTGCGGTGACGCGCGGGCACAAGGCCTGCGGCGAAACAGCGGACCGCGACATGACAAACGCCCAGGCATTTACCCACCTCCGAACATGCGCACATCGTCGTACTCCCTTACGACCCTCGGATTGCCGAAATCCGGATCGTTGACAATGTCCTCCACAGGATTGCTCGGGCTGCCAGGCCCGTCCGTAACCGAGAAATAGATGCCGTCCGGCCCGGCGGAGATGAGCACATACGCCCCGCGCGCCGTTCCGTTCAATGGTTCACCCGGCTTGCCGAAGGCGGGGGCGCGAATGATCTGGGCAAACGTGGCGTCCTGTTCTTCGGCCGATCCCACGTTGAAAATGCTCAGTGCCATCTGATCCTTACCGAACTCTCCGAGCGCTGTTGACTCGGTGTATGGCGTCATCACCGCGCGGCTGAATTGCGGCGGCGGGGTATCACCGACATCACCGGCCAGCAGACCGGTCGAGCGCATCGACCGGACGAAGATGATCGGCTGGCCCCACGCGTCGAGCAGATCGGGCAGGCCGGAGCTGCCTGTGCCGAGGACCGGCGGTCCGGCTTGCCCCTTGGCCACGCCTAGTGCCGCAGCGCCCGGCGTGAAATACGGCGCGAACGGCCGGCCGTTGATCACCGGCCCCTCGCCCATCAGGTTTACATTCACCTTGAGCTTCCAGCCCGCTTCGTCGAACACGACCGTACCGGTGTAGTCATCGAAATCCTGTTCGACTTGGCCGCCTTGCTGGTCGAACGGCGACAGCACGCGATAGCCGCCCATCAAATTCAGCAGCGCGTTCTCCGTGCCGCTCAAGGCTGGCGTCGTCGATTGGGCCAGGATCGTCTCGGGCACCACGCCGGGGTAGACGCCGTGCTCGATCTGGAACGCGTCGCAGGCTTTGGAGAACTCCTGCATGATCGATTGCGTCTGCGTGCGCAGGCCGGTCTCGCGCACGCCGCGCATCGCCACAAGTAGAATGCCGGCCAATACGGCGATAATGGCGATGACCACCAGCAGCTCGGTCATCGAAAAGCCGCGATGCCGGCCGGGCGAGACGAGGCGACTAGGCTTTGAATGCGACGCGATCATGAGCGTGTTCCTTTCCAGGCGCCGAGGGGCAAGAGCCGCTTGGCGAACGGGACATTCGTCCCCGTCACGCTCATCCGCTGTCGCTATACCATAGCCGCGAATCCGAGGAAGTCGAGCGAAACATGAGGAGATTTCACCGAGCCGCGGCTCGCTACGTCGCCTGCGCCCCCAGGCCGTGGGCGGAGCGGAGAAACGGCTCCAGGTATCGGTCGGCGAACACGTCCACCGCTGAGGCTGTGCCTTGGTGATCGACCCCCCACACGCACGCCTGGAGGTTGACAAACTCCAGATCCAGTTGCACCTGAAGGGTCTCGTCGATCACGAAGGCGGTGGGAAGCCTGCCCGCGAAATACGCCGACGCCGCGTTGAGCCCCGGCCGGCCGATCGAGATCGTCGGGCGGGCCATCAGCTCCGGGG
>JADFIM010000142.1 GCA_022566725.1 Planctomycetota bacterium | reverse complement strand
AGTTTCCCGGGCTAGGTGAGAGCACTCGCCGCCGGCGTCAGGTGGTTCGCTGAAGCTGCTCTAGGAGCTTGCGGTCGATCTTGCTGCGGACGGTGCGCCGGTCGATGTTGAGTTGGCGAGCGGCTTGCTCATAGCTGCCTTTGGAGGCGTAGACGATCGTGCAGTACCGCCGAAGGAGCTCATCGGCGCTGAGCCTCACTTCGAGCATCGCCTTGACAAGATCATCCGCGCCCTTGGCGGGGGCAGCGCCGTACGGCGGCCGGTAGGTCTTGCGAATCAGCACGTTGCGCACGCATTGTTCCAGCTCGCGGAAATTGCCCTGCCAGGGATATTCCCGGCCCAGGTGCTTCTCGATCCATGCGGTCACCTCATCGGCCAGGCTCTCCGCTTCGTCGTCCACGATCCGTTTGGCGATAAACAGCACCAGGTTATACAGGTCGCCGGAATCGTCGGCCAACTGCTCATGAAGCGACGGGGTGGTAATGATGTCCGAGCACAAGCGATAGTAGAAGTCCGGGCGAAACCGTCCGTCGTGCATCTGCCGGGCCAGGTCCTGATTGCTAGCGGCGATGATCTTGCCGTGGAAGCGGCGGTCTGTGGTCTCGCCCAGGCGCTGGAAGGTGCGCGTTTGTAAGACGCGCAGCATCTTGACCTGGATGGCGGGGTCGAGCTCACCGATCTCATCGAGGAACACAGTGTCCAGCGGTTGACACACTTCCAACCAGCCCGCACGGTCGGCCACCGCCCCCGTAAATGAGCCGCGCTTGTGCCCGAACAGCTCTGACTCAATCAGCGTCGGCGACAGTGCGGAGAGATTCAGGGGATGGAACGAGCTGGCAAAGTCTTCGGTGAACTTCTGAGATTTTGCGTCGAAGGGGATATATCGCGCCTGGCCGATCGCGCGCGCGACCAGCTCCTTGCCGGTGCCCGAGGGGCCGGTCACCAGCGTGGTGTAGTCGGCCATGTGCTTGTAGAGCACGCGGATGTAACGGCGTTCATCGTGGGTGAAAATGGACTGCCAGACCGCGGCTCGCAGCTGTGCCGCCGGCATCGACCCGCCGACGATCGCGCTGAAGATGTGGTGGAAGGCCCGGCGGATCTGAAAGCAGCACGCAAAAATGTGGGCCGGGTCGTACGCACTGGGCATCGACACGCCCCCAATGCAGAGGAATTGATCGAATCCAGTCTTGAAGCGCTTCCAGTAGGCGATCGGACCCGTTGAGTGATCACCTCCCAAGGCGCTATCGATCGACCGCTGCAGGTCCATGCGATCGCGCTGGTAGAGCATGTACAGGATCAGGTCTTCGTAAAGAACCAGATCGGCCCGGTTGGCGCGGGTGCCGGCGGCGAGGCGGCTACGGAGCTTTTCCGCAAGCGGTTCGATGCGCGCGACGAGCCGGGCCAGGTTGGCGCGCTCGCTCTCGGCCTCCGCGGCCAACAAGCTCCAGACGCGAGGCGTCGCGACGAAGTCATCACCCAGCGCTTCGCGTTCGAACGCGATCCGATCGGGCACGAACGGGTTGCAGTACGCCAGGCTGCTGATCTGCTGTGCAAAGTGCCGTTGCTCAGCGGTGAAGAGGGCCATCGCTCAGACACCTTCAAATACGACCGTCGGCGCGCTTGGGCGACCTGGCCGTGGCGCGCACATTTACTGTACACCACCTGTCATGAATTGTCGCCCTTGAATGGCGAAACGCGGAGGCGCCGGCACCGCTTGTCGGATGTAAGTATTTGGATATCAGTGTGTTACATGGTATTCAAGAGTATGGCACGCGGATTGTTGCTGCTCGATCGAAGAGGTGCCCCATGAATGACAGCCCCCCGCCCGCCACAGGTCTGAGGTTTGGTCGTGCGAATCGGTCCATTGCCCAGGTGTGCATTGGCCTGGCCAGGGGATGTGACCGCGAGCAGATCTATCGGCTCCGACATGCGGTGTATGCCCGCGAGCTGGGGCAGCACCCGGTGAATGGGCAAGGTGATCTGCGCGACGATCTGGACGGCTTCAACACCTATCTCGTCGCGCGAGTCGGCCCAACGGTGGCGGGGTTCGTGAGCATCACGCCGCCGCCGAATGCCGATGCGAAGACCTCGCATCGCTATTCGATCGACAAGTACGTTCAGCGCGATCAACTGCCGTTCGACTTCGATGACGGCGTGTACGAGGTCCGGCTCTTGACGGTGGCCGAGGCCTTGCGAGGATCGAAGCTGGCTTCGCTTTTGATGTATGCGGCGCTGCGCTGGGTCGAGGGCCGCGGCGGCCGGCGCATCGTCGCGCTGGGTCGGCGTGAAGTCATGGGGCTGTACCGCAAGATCGGATTGCAGCCTCTGGGGATCATCGTTCGCAGCGGTGATGTGACGTTTGAGCTGATGACCGCTACGGTCGATACGCTGCAGCGGCACGTTGCCGCCCACGCGCCGCTCGCCCGCCGATTGGAGACATTCGCGCAGTGGCAGCTTGACGTGCCGTTGCACCAAACCAACGGCTGCGATCACGGCGGGTCGTTCTTCGTTGCGATCGGCGAGCGATTCGATTCCCTTGACCGCCGCAAGAAGGTGATCAACGCCGACGTGCTCGACGCATGGTTCGATCCATCGCCGAAAGTCCTTGCCGCCTTGGGCGAGCACTTGCCCTGGCTGGTGCGGACGAGCCCTCCGACCGGTGCCGAGGGGCTGCGGCGCACGATCGCCGAGGTGCGAGGCGTCGAGCCGATCAACGTGCTGCCGGGCGCGGGCTCATCGGACCTGATCTATCTGGCCTTACGCCAATGGGTGACGCCGGCGTCGCGGGTGTTGATACTCGATCCGATGTACGGCGAGTATGCGCACGTGCTTGAGCGCGTCATCGGCTGCCGGGTGGACCGATTGGCGCTTCATCGCGCCGACGGCTACGCGCTGGACCCCAACCGCCTGCGGGAGCAACTGCAGCGCGGCTACGACATGGTAGTGCTGGTCAACCCCAACAGCCCGACCGGGCGTCACCTTCCACAGCAGTCGCTGCAGGGCGCGCTTGCCGAGGCGCCGTGTTCCACACGCTTCTGGATCGACGAGACGTACGTCGAATATGTGGGCGCCGATCAGTCGCTGGAGCGATTCGCCGCAAGGAGTGATCAGGTGGTCGTGTGCAAGTCGATGTCGAAGGTGTACGCGCTCAGCGGCGCCCGTGTTGCGTACTTGTGCGGGCCGGCGCGATTGATCGAGCCGCTTCGGCCGCTGAACCCGCCTTGGGCGGTCAGCCTGCCTGGGCAGGTCGCGGCGGTCATGGCTCTCCAGGACCCCGACTACTACGCCCGCTGCTATCAACAGACGCATCAACTGCGGGCGGAGCTTCGCCGCGGGCTCCTGAGCGAGTGTGGATTGGATGTGGTGGAGTCTGTGGCGAACTTCCTCTTGTGCCACCTGCCCCCGGATGCGCCGACGGCGGCCCGAGTCGCTGAAGCGTGCCGCAGGCGAGACCTGTTCATCCGCGATGTGTCCAACATGGGGCGATGCCTCGGATCGCGCGCGCTGCGCATCGCCGTCAAGGATCAGCAGACCAACCGGCAGATCGTCGCGACGCTGTCAGAAATCTTGCACCAGGCTCGGCGAGCTTGCGGCACTGCCGATGATCGCCCAACAAGGCAGGGTAAGGAGTCGGCGACATGCTCGCTCTGAACCTCTGGGCAGCATGGATCGGCATCGGGCTGGGCCTGATCACCGGCGTGGGCCAGGGACTGTTTTTTCATCGCGATGATTGGATGGGGGGATACGGCTCGTGGCGCCGCCGTCTGATCCGTCTCGGCCACATCAGCTTCTTCGGCCTGGCACTGATCAACCTGGCCTTTGTCTTCACCGTGGACCGGATGTCGGGGTTGGCCGATGCCGCGTGGCCGGGGACGATCGTGCTCGCTTCATATCTGTTTGTCGCCGGGGCCGCGCTGATGCCCACCGTCTGCTACCTGTCGGCGTGGCGGCAGGGTTGGCGAAGACTCTTCTTCCTCCCGGTGGGTTGTCTGCTGACTGCCGTGTCGAGCCTTCTGATTGAGGGGCTGAGCTGATGGAGATTGGAATGATCGCGCTGAGCGGGATCCGTGCGTGTGATGCCGAGCTTCTGGAATTAGGGCTGACCTTGCCGGGCTTCGTCGAGCGGAGCAAGACGATCGCTTCGCTGCCCAGCTTGGGGCTGCTGACCCTCGCCGGGATGACGCCGCCCCAGCACCGGATCCGCTACATCGAGGTCGCGGACGTGCGAGAATGCGGCGAGCTGCCCGGGGATTTCGACCTCGTCGCGATCTCCAGCTTCACCGCCCAGATCAGTGAAGCCTACGAGCTGGCTCGCCGGTTTCGCGCCATCGGTGTGCCGGTCGTGATGGGTGGCCTGCACGTGACCAGCGTGCCCGATGAACCGGCCATGCACGGCGCCTCGGCCGTCATCGGCGAGGGCGAGATCGTCTGGCCGGAAATCCTGCGCGATGCCGAATGTGGCCGGCTCAAGCCGGTGTATGACGCGCGTGGCCGGGAATTCGATCTCGCCGACGCTCCCGTACCCGCCTTCGAGCTGCTCGACATTGAAAAGTACAACCGGCTGACGGTGCAGGCCAGCCGTGGATGCCCCTGGCGGTGTTCGTTCTGCGCCAGCTCGATCCTGCTGACTCGCAAGTACAAGCAGAAGCCGATCGACAAGGTGCTGCGGGAGATTGACAAGATCGGCGAGCTTTGGCCGCGACCGTTCATCGAGTTCGCCGATGACAACGCCTTCGTCAACCGCGCCTACTGGCACAAGCTGCTGCCGAAGCTTGCTCTGAGGCGGGTGAAGTGGTTCGTCGAGACTGATCTATCGGTCAGCGAGGATGATCAGTTGCTAGCCGCAGCCCGCCGAGCCGGTTGCGCCGAGGTGCTGATCGGGTTTGAAAGCCCCGTCGAAGCCGGGCTTGATGGTATCGAGCTGCGCCGCAACTGGAAGAAGCGCCAGTGGCCCTTGTACAAGCAGGCGATCCGCCGCATTCAGTCACACGGCATCCGCGTCAACGCCTGCTTCGTGCTGGGCCTCGACGGCCATACCACCGACGTGTTTGAAGCCTTGTACGACTTCGTCCAAGACACCAGCCCGTACGACGTGCAGATCACGTATCAGACGCCGTTTCCCAACACGCCGCTTTATCGCCAGCTTCAGCGCGACGGCCGGCTGACCCACGATGGGCAGTGGGATCGCTACACCCTCTTCGACATCAACTATAAGCCCTCGCCGATGACTGCTGAGCAATTGCGAGGAGGCTTCCATCAGCTGACCAGCCGGCTCTACAGCGACTCGTTCACCAAGTGGCGACGGGACAACTTCAAACAACAGTATCGACGCGGCGCAGCAACCCGCCAGCGTCCTCGCTCCTTGTAAAGCCGTCCCGATTCCATCGGGAGTGGTCGCGGTCTCCAGCTTCACCGCCCAGATCAATGAAGCCTACGAGCTGGCTCGTCGGTTTCGCGCCATCGGTGCGCCGGTCGTGATGGGCGGCCTGCATGTGACCAGTGTGCCCGATGAACCGGCCGGGGAGGGCAGCCCGATCGCCGTCGACCCTGCGCGTTTCGTGCGCTCTACCCGCTCGGGTCGGGGCCTTGATCGCGGTGTGGTTGGCCCCGCTGGTAGCGGTCAAGACGGGACTGAATCTCTCGCGCCGACGCGTCCTGGCGGGCCTGGCGTGCGGCCGAGAGCGCTCGCTGTGACGCCGCGACCGCGTCCTCAAATCGCCCCGCTTCGGCGTATGCAGCCGCCAACGTGTTGAGGAGCGGGATCGTCGGCCGCTCCACCGCCCGCATGGCACGTTCGGCAAAGCGAACCGCCTTGGCGCCGTTGCGCACCTCCTGAGCCGGGGCCGTCGCCAGCATCCAGGCCAGGGCGTTGAGCACCTCGAGGTCGTCCGGCATCTGCTTCAACATCTCGCCCAGGACATCGATCGCAGCTTGGTGCTGACCCATGCGCCGCAACAATGAGGCCAGCGCCCGCGCCGCGTCCTTGTGCCGCGCATCCTGTCGCAGCACCTCGCGATAGAAGTTGGCGGCTTCATCATGGCGCCCCGATCGATCCAGGGCGCTGGCCGACGCAAGCAATGCCTCCACGTGGTTGGGCTCCTGTTGAAGGATCTTGTCGAATTCCTCGAGGGCCGCGGCGAGCCGCCCCTGCTCGACCAGCATCGACCCTAGCTCGTGCCATACCTCGAGCGGGTCGGCCCCGAGCTCGATGGCTTTGTCTAGATGGACGCGGGCCTGCGTCTCCCGCTGCATGTGCATCAACAGCGCGCCGAGCCTCACCTGTGGACCGGGCTCCAACGGGTCCAGCGCGATGAGCTTCTGGCACTGCTCAACCGCCTCGGGCCACCTGCCGGTGATCGCCAGAAACTCCGCGTACCGCTGACGCACGGCGACATTGTCCGGATGTCGCGCGACCGCGCCGATGATCAGCTGCTCGGCCTCCCCCGGATAACCCAGCCGCAGCAGGGACGAGGCGACCAAGAGCGCCATCGTTGTGTCGTTCGGCCGCAGCCGCATTGCTTCAAGAAAATGAGCGGCGGCCACGTCGCGCGCCTGCGGTTGAGCCACGCTCAGCTGCTCGTAATGGACCCCGAGGTGATGGTGCCCCTGACCCGTGCCGCCACGATGATACGAAGCGATGGAAGAGGGCGGGTTGCTCCAGAGGAACAGCGCGCACAGGCATGCCAGCGTCAGGTACGTCCCGAGCACTCGCCACTTCCGGGCCCGCCAATACTGCGGCAGCCGCGTCAGCCCCTGCGCCGTCAAAAGAATGAACACCGGTACCACCGGGAGGCGAAATCGTCCGGGCACAAAGAAGGCAATCACCGTTGCCGAATAAATGACCGCGAACATCAGCGGCAGTGACCAGGCGCGCCACGCTGGCCAACCGCGTCCAATTGCCAACAATCCTGGAACTCCCAGGCACACGACGACTGGAAATCCGACCCAGAACAGCGCCGAGATACTCGACATCCCAGCGAAGAAGTGGATCGGCTGGTTGTTGGAGAGTTCGACGGGGCTCCAAAACAGCCGGAACTTTCGCAGCATCAACGCGGCCCAGGCGCCCGGTTCGCTGCGAATCCACTCCCACGACTTGCCATACCAGTACCGTGACACCTCGCCTTCGGTCGGCTTGCGCCCCAGCTCCAGCTCGACGATGCGGTGCGTATCCTCGTAGCCGCCCTCCCACGTGGCCCGGGTGTGGGGCACAATCGCGGCCACCCCGTCGGACAAGGCGTTGTTGCCGATGTAAAAGTTCAGGCCGCCATTGCTGGCGATCAGCACGGGCTCTCCGCCGACCAGGTAATTGCGGATCGTCACCGGCAGGATCGTCAACGCGGCGCCCCCGAACACCAGGACCGCCGCGCGCAACTTCTCAGCGAACCTGAGACCGCCCGCGCGGCCTTGCTCGCGGCCGGACATCGCCACCCACAACCCCAACACGATGCCCGGCGCCAACGCCAGCACGTTCGGACGTACCAGCGCGGACAATCCCCACAACACTCCGGCCACCAGAAACCGCCACCAGGAGTTGCGGCGCACCGCCCCCAGTAGGAACAGCAGCATAAGCAGATTCAGGAAGATCTCCAGACCGA
>JADFIM010000141.1 GCA_022566725.1 Planctomycetota bacterium | reverse complement strand
TTGCGGATTCGTCCGGTAAGAATGCTATTCGCCCGGTCGGCGGAAGTCACCTTGTACGGGGTCCGGGCCTCGATCTCCTTGATCAGCGCATCAGCGAGTTCGAATTCCAGACCACGGTCAAACGTGCGGTTTTCGAAAATCTCGACGGCGATGGTGGTCACGCCCGCTGGAAACGGCGATACAGCGGCGTAGCCTTGTGTGGGATCGGAGGCACAACTCCCCATCGGCAGCGCTAACAGCCCGCTGATGACACACCCAACGCCAAGCCGCGTCACGGCGCGTCACTCCCAGAGGCGGGCGCCGCGGGGTCCTCGGCCCGCTCATCTGTTTTGATCGCCTCCGGGCCCAGCAGAGCTCCGCGAAGCGCCCGGTAGTCCGGCGCGTCGTTCAGTACGCCAGGCGGGAGCTTGGGCAGAATCTGATCAAGCAAGCGCAACGCGTCCATGGCCGCAACTGATCGAGGATAGTGCCGCAGCAGCCGGCGGAGAGTCAATTCCGCCGCCACGGGGTCCTTCGTCCTCAGATACCACCGAGCGGTCAGCAGCAGCTTGCGACCGTCTGATTCGTTCATGCGAAACAGCAGGGCGTGGGCTCCAATGCGCTCGGCGGTGGCCGGCTCCAGGGTGATCAACTCTTGCAATCGCTGGCGGGCCTCGAGCAGCCCGGCCGCGTCGAAGCGGGGGCCCTTGAACGTGGCTAGATGCGCGTAGATCAGCCGGCGCCTTGCTTTGCTGATCAGGCGCGAGTTCGGATGATTCTCGATGAAGATGGAGTACATATCGACGGCGAGCTCCATCTTGCGGCGCTGGAAGTAGAAGTCGGCCAGTTGCATCGCGGCCTGCTCGGCCAGGCGGCTGCCTGGCAAGCGCTCCTGGATGCGAATGAGCAGTTCTTCCGCCTCGTCTTCGGCGCTGAGGATTCGCATCCCCCAAAGTTTCCGCTGGGTACCCGTGGCGTAGAGGGTCGCGATCTCCAGCTCGCGTTGAAGGGCGGTCACGAACGCTTCGGTGGCAGTGAACACCCGCGCGACGTACTCGTAGTCAAACAGCGCTTCGTAGTACTTCTCCTGGGCTCGAAGGGCATCGCCACGGGTCAGATACGCCTCGGGCAGCAGCGGGTGGCGGTCGTGGCGCTCAATCCAGTTGCCGGCGAGGATCTCGGCACGTTCGGCATCGCCCCTGGCCAGCGTGCGGCGAGCCAGGGCCAACTCGCCCTGGGGAGTCGCGGGGTCGATGGATTCTCCAGCCTGCCAGGTGTCCTCGTCGGAGAGGATGTACTGCTGCTGGCCGAAAGCCGCCGGGCTGATGATGCCGTTGGCCAAGGTGATACAAAGAAGCCCCGTCGCGGCAGCGGCAATCTGCATGGCATGATGGTACGTTGGACCGTCCGGTCGCTCAATCCAGCCGGATCTACTTACATAGCCCTGGGCTTGCCCGGGGTGCATGCTTGGCGGCATGTGGACCGCCGTTTGAACCTCCACCCGCGGCAAGCCGCGGGCTATGTAGGTGACAGGGCCACCCATGCGGATCATGATCCTTTTTAATCCGATCGCCGGGGTGGGCAAGGCTGCGCTTGTCGCTCGGCAGATCGGGTCCCGCCTGGGCAACTTCGGGTACGAGATCGATCTTGTGGAGAGCCGCCCGGACCCGTGCGGGGATTGGCTTGACCGCCGTTTGCAGGACACCGCGGTGATGGTAGTTGTGGGGGGAGATGGCGCGGTGCAAGGCGCCTCCGGTCCCGCCATCCGAACGTCCACGCCGATCTACCACGTCCCCTACGGCACGGAGAACCTGTTCGCCCGGGAGTTCGGGATGGATCCCCGACCGGAAACCCTGCTGCGGGCGGTGCAGCGCTACGACGTTCGGAAGGTGGATGTCGGCGTCGCCAATGATCAACCGTTCTTGCTCATGGCCTCGATTGGGTTCGATGCGGCGGTTGTGCACGATCTGGCCGGGCATCGCGGCTCCTCGATCTCACACCTTTCCTATGCCGGGCCGATCCTGCGGCAACTGGGTTCCTGGCGGCCGCCGAGGTTGACCGTGACCGTTGACGGCCGGCCGCTTGCACCCAATGGCCCCGAGATGCAAAAAGGTTGCGTCATCGTGGCCAACAGTCGGCAGTATGCGTGGCGGCTGAATCCAGCCAGGCGGGCCGTGATGTCCGATGGCCTGTTCGACGTGCTGTTTTTCCCGGTTCGATCCACCGCCGACCTGCTCGGCTGGATTCTCAAGTTCAAGCTCGGCCGGCCTCTAGCGGACCCGCGCCTGCGCTATCAACTCGGCCGCGACGTTGAGATCGTCTGTGATCAGCCACAGCTGGTTCAATTAGACGGGGATCCGCCGCCGGGTGGCGTTGGTAAACGGACGAGTCAACTGCGAGCGAGTGTGCGGCCCAGGGCTTTGGGGGTGTTGATGCCGTAGGAGCGCTCAGCCCGGCCCGGGCGCTGATCCGTAGCGAGGCGTGGATAACAGCCTCGCATGCATATCCGGGCGCTCCCGGTGCCTCGCCTCAAGTCTGTCCCATACGGCTCCGATGAGCAGGAGAAGGCATCTGGCTGGCAGGTGAGCGGCGTCGGCGCGCCGTGGGAGAACATTGTGGACATCGCCACCCTTATCGGGCTGCTGCTCGGCATCATAATGGTGCTGATAGCGATTCTTATGGGCGGCGACGTGGGCTCATACGTCAATGCGCCGTCGGTGTTGATCGTGGTCGGTGGGGCGACGGCTGCGACCATGGCCTCCTATTCCCTGGCCCGGTTCCTCAAGCTGCCGGCCGTGGTGATGAAGACGATCTTTGCGAAGTCGCTCGACCCGCTGCAATTGATTCGACAGATCGTTGAGCTGGCGGAGGTCGCGCGGCGCGATGGCATCCTGGCCCTTGAGGGGATGCTCAGCGAGATGCAGGACGAGTTTCTCGTGAGGGGCATCCAAATGGCCGTAGACGGCAGCGATCCCGAAGTCATCCAGACCATCATGGAGACCGAGCTGGAGAACCTGCTGGAACGCCACGAATCGGGAAAGGGCATGCTCGATGCGCTGGGACGATACGCCCCCGCGTTTGGAATGATCGGTACGCTCATCGGGCTGGTGGCCATGCTCAGTAACATGGACGATCCATCGAAGATCGGAGCGGGCATGGCTGCGGCCTTGCTGACCACGCTCTACGGCGCCCTCTTGGCCAACGTGCTCTTCCTTCCGATGGCGGACAAGCTGGCGATGCGATCTTCGGAGGAAGCGCTGGCCAAGACCATCGTCATCCAGGGGGTGATGTCAATCCAGAGCGGCGACAATCCCCGCACCGTTGAGAGCAAGCTGATGACCTTCTTGCCCGTAGCGCAGCGACCGGTCGCTGAGGACCAGGCAGCCTGAGCCATGGCCGGCAAACGACCCAAGAAAGAGCCCCCCGGCGTTCCCGCATGGGTGGTCACCTTCGGCGACATGATGGCCCTGCTGCTGTGCTTCTTCATTCTCCTGCAGATGTTTTCCGAATTGAAGCAGGAGCGGGAGTATCAGCGTGTGGTCACGGCCATCAAGGAGGCCTTCGGCTACTCCGGCGGGATTGGGGTGCTGCCGATCAACGATCCGCCGGTCCGCTCGATCATTGAGCAGTTGGAGCAGATGGCGATCAAGCACTATAAGGACATCAAGAGCAGCCAATCGCCCAGCGACAGCATCGAGGGGGTCCATACGCGAGTGAAAAAGATCCGCGAGGGGGTGGTGTTCACCATCGGTGGGCCGAGCACGTTCGATGAGGGATCAGCCCAGGTCAAGCCGGCGGTCCGCATCGAACTGGAGAAGCTGGTGGTCTTGCTGGCGGGCCGCAACAACAAGATCGTCATCCGTGGCCATGCCGCCGCCAAGTACCTCGCCCGTTCGTCGCCCTGGCAAGATCTCGATGAGTTGAGTTATCAGCGCGCGCGGAACATCAAGGACATCCTCATGGAGCTTGGCCTGGAGGACCGCGTCTTTCGGATGGAGGCTGTGGGGACCCGTGAGCCCGTCCGCCCAAGAGCGGTCGAGCCGACGGAGGCGGCAGAAAACCGCCGGGTCGAGATCATCCTGACCGAGCAGTTGGTCGAGGAAACAAATACGGACGCGGACTACACCGACCCAAACCTTGCCCGGGGAAACTGAACAATGGCCAAAGAAAAGGCACCGGAAGCCGAAGCCGAAGCCCAGAGCGAGCGCAAAAAACTACCTCTGCGGCTGATCATGCTCATCGGCGGCGTTCTTGTTGCGGAAGCGGCGGTCATTATCGGGGCGATGATGCTCTTCGGCGGCCCGGCGGAGGTCGAGGCTACCCAGATCGCCGTCACCCTCGATACGCCTGAGGACGAAAAGATAGTCGAGGTCCTGGTGCTGGACGGCAAGCTGCCCAACAACAAATCAGGCATCACCTATATCTACGGCACCGAAATCTATGTGCAGGTGAAGAAGCGGTATGCCGAGCAGGTCGCCGGAGAACTCGAGCAGTTCCGAAACGAAATCAAGGCTGATATCACGGCGATCTGGCGGACCAGCGACCCGCAGCATTTCCAGGAGCCGAAGCTTCAGAGCCTCACGCGCAAGGTGCAGGCACTTTTGGCCGATCGATTCGGTGTCGATCAACAGTCCAGTGAGCCGATCATCTCCAAGTGCGTCATCGTCATGGGCACCGGATTTCGAATTGACAGTTGACAACCGGCCTGTGTTCGGTCACTGTAGAGAATCGCCGACGGCCAGGGATGGCGCCGGCCCAGGCGTTTGCATGAAGCACCCGCAGATTCAGCCGCGCGTTGCAGGCGGAGCCAGGGATGGCTGACGAAACACCCAACGTCGAGCAATCAGAATCGCCCGAACCGTCCGAGAAACCGGCGGACAGCGCCCCGCCCGCCGAGGCCGAGGCCGCCGCGGATCCGCCCGACGATCGCACCGTCGAGCAGGTGGCGACCGATGCGATCGACAAGGCCGAGCAGGCGGTCCAAGACATCAAGGCCGAATCGTCGGGCCCAGGCGCCGTCGCCGAGGCCTTGAATCTGCCCGACCTCGACAGCCGACCCAGTGGCGACGGTGTTGAACCGGCGGGTCTGGACCTGCTTGGCGATGTCAATCTTCAAGTCAAGGTTGAACTCGGACGGACGCGAATGTACGTCGAGGATGTGCTTCGACTGAACGAGAACTCGGTCATCGAGCTGGACAAGCTCGCCGGTGACCCCGTGGATATCTATGTGAACGATCGTCACGTCGCCCGCGGCGAAGTGCTGGTTGTCAACGAGAACTTCTGTGTTCGCGTGAGCGAAATCATTCAGCTGGCCGGACCGGACGATTGAGAGCACGCGCGAGACATCATCCGCAACACGAACAATACCTGCACAACATCTACATATTGTTGATTGATCGCACGTAGCCTCAGGATGAGGCACCCCGCTGGAGGATCCGGCGGAGCATAGCCAAGGATTGGCGCCATGTCTGATCGAATCGGGCTCAAGCTTTGCGCGACAACATGTGTGCTGCTCATCTGCCCCTGGCCGGGGAACGCCGCCACCGGCCAGACGAGCAGCGTGGTTGCCAACGAGCCGATGACATCCTCCGGCGTCGGGCGCGGACCATCCTCCGTTGATCTCCTCACGCGCGGTGAGATCATAACCAGCCGCGTTGAGCCCCAGGGCGCAGAACCTGCGCCGGAAGTGTTTGAGCCCCCGCCCCAGGAAGCCAGCCGATTGGGAAAGCCCCAGGGGATATACCCAGGGCGGCCGGACATCGAGCGTGACGGTTCCTCGCGCAACCCATTCAACGGGATCGGCGCGCGGACAAAAGAGGTCATCCGGATCGTTGCGGCCTTGGCGGCCGTGCTCGGCTTGGTCGTCTTGCTGCGGACGATCTTCCGGCGGATGGCAGGGCCCATGGGAAATGCCGCCCGACCATCCGGTGTGGTGGACGTGCTGGCCCGTTATCCGATCGCGCGAGGCCAGCAACTTGTTCTGCTGAAGCTAGGCCGCCGCATCGTGCTGCTGCACCACGGCAAAGCGGCGATGACCATGCTTAGTGAAATCTCGGATCCCGATGAGACTGCGGCATTGCTGGCGCGGGTCGAGGCAGATTCTCGTCGCAATCGGACCGGTCGATTCCAGGCCCTGCTCAACCGGTTCGCGGAGGACGGCCGGGCGAGCCGCGACCCGGGATTCTCGCTTCAGCGACTCGCCGGACTCGACATCGAGGGCAACGAGGTGATCGACCTCACACGACGGCCAAGGCGAGCCCGGATGCCCGGATTGGTGGCGCGGAAGGATTCGCTATGAGTGAGCCATACGGCGTCGAGCGCAGCCGGAGCCGAACACCGCGCGCCGCATCGGCGCCGGCCCTGCATTGCCACGCAGGGCTCATGCTGGCTGTATGTGTCGGGCCGTTGCTACTGGCCTCTGCCGCCTGCGCCCAGCCGGCCGAGCCTAGCCTGAACCCGATCGCCTTGTTGGAAGGCGTTACCGAATCCCTACCCGGATTCGAGGGCGGCCTCAGCAACTCGCTGAACATTCTGCTGCTGCTGACGGTGCTGAGCCTGGCCCCGGCTCTGCTGGTGTTATGCACGTGCTTTACGCGGATCGTGATTGTGCTGGGGCTGCTGCGGCAGGCGTTGGGCACGCAGGGGTTGCCGCCGAGTCAGGTGATCGTGGGATTGAGTCTGTTTATCACCTTCGTCGTGATGGCCCCGACCCTGCAGCAGATGTACACCCAGGGTATCGAGCCCTACGCCGCGGGCCAGGTGCAGGACTACAACGTAGCGTGGCAGCGCGCCAAGCAGCCGCTGCGCGATTTCATGTTCAATCAGATCGAGGCGACCGGGAACTGGTCGGGCGTGTACATGATGCTGAATTACCGCGGCGTAGATACGTCGGATCCGCAGAGTCTGACGCGAGCCGATGTGGACATGCTCTCACTTGTTCCCGCGTTCATCCTCAGCGAGCTGAAGGTCGCCTTCTTGATGGGCTTCCGGATCTATCTGCCGTTTCTAGTCATCGACATGGTGATCGCCAGCATGTTGATCTCGATGGGCATGTTGATGCTGCCGCCGGTGCTCATCTCCCTGCCGTTCAAGTTGCTGCTGTTCGTGCTGGTTGACGGTTGGCAGCTCGTGGTGGGGTCGCTGATGACCAGCGTGGTTCAGCCGCAGGAGGTTGTGCAGATGGCATCCGTGGTAATGACCGGCGGGCCGTAGGGGTGGCCGGACGAAACGGGGAGGTTTTCATGCGAAGCCCACGGACTCGAGTCCGTGGGCTTCAGAGGGCGCAAATGCGAGGACCCGAACCATGTTGCAGGACCCAGTTGATGTCGCCAGGATCGCACTGATGCAGGCGCTGATAATCGCCGTGCCCATCCTCGGAGCGGGGCTGGTCGTTGGACTGTTGATCAGCCTGTTCCAGGCGGTGACCCAAATCCAGGAGCAGACGCTGACGTTCGTGCCCAAGATCATCGTCATGATCCTGGTGGCGGTCGTGCTGTTGAGTTGGATCTCCATCCGGATGGCGAACTTCGCCGTGGAGATGTTCACCGAACTGTGACGGTGCTTTGGGTCTGTGCCGTTTAGCCGCCGCCCCAAGAGCGGCGCGAGGCCCGGGTCTACGA
>JADFIM010000140.1 GCA_022566725.1 Planctomycetota bacterium | reverse complement strand
CTTGCCAATTCCTCCATCGTGTCCAACCCACATGGTTTTAGGGTCTGTAGGACTAAAAGCAATCACATGCTGATCAGGATGCTGATTCGGGTAGAATTGAATATTGCCATTTGGATGATAACCGCCGATCCAACTCTGATAATTATCAGTTAACGATGTGCTAAACCCATCCGGCGAACGGAACAGGCTTGTTCCGGCTACGAATATTGTCTGAGGGGCATCCGGTTTAACTGCTATGACCATGCTGTAACTTCCCTGAGTGTTTACAGAGCCGTTTGTAAAATTGAAGCTCGGCAAGTTTGCAGATCGGTCGATTGCAACGTCGGTATTAATATTTATGCTGTGAAACAGTACCTCTTCAGTTTCATTCATATCGACTATGCCTGTAAAAGTCAGCACCCAGGCTAAATCCGGACCTGAGGGTGATATAGCGACCACTCCCCTCTGTGTATCGGTTGGATAGCCAGCTGGGGTGATATCGGTCCAGCTGACTCATTCATTCACCACAGAGGCACAGAGAACACAGAGGTTGGATACGGGGGAAGATACGATTCAAAGGGACCACGGCGCAAGATCGCACCATGCGCCGGCGCCGACCCAATGTGTGCCGTTGCAGATCGAGACATCTCTTGGGCTCTGCGCCCTCTGTGTCTCTGTGGTGAATCTTTCGGGGGATCGCTTGGGAATCAGCGATCCACGGCGTCCACGGCCCCCGGCGCCGCCGACCCCCTCAGCGACTGATCCGTCGATGATCCGCCGAAGATGCTCGTGATCGCGTCAAGGTTGGACAGCACCGTCACGACCGCGACGACGATCAGCAGAATCGCCAGGATGCGGACTGTCCGCTGCTTTGCGGCCAACCGGCGCCGCAGGGCACGGGTGACGGTGGCCGAAGCATTCTCGTCGAAAACGCCTCGGGGGGCGAGCGAGACGTCGGGCACACTTGGCGACGAGAACGGGAAGCGATCAACGCCGAGCTGCCCAGTTGCCGCAACGGACGGCTCAGTTCCCGACGGCAACGAACCGCCAGCAGGGTCGGGCCCGGCGGTCATCACACCGACGGCCTCCACCCGCGATCCCGCCCCAAGCAGCTCTTCATCACTGGCGAATCGCGAAATGCCGCTGGAATGATCCGGCCGAGGCCGGTCGATGCCTTGACTCGTCACGGCCGCGCGCGGCGACCCCTCGTCGAGTTGGGTCTGATCCGGCAGCGGCTGCACTTGAGGCAGGCCCAGATCGTTGCGGTCCGGAATCGCTTCAAACGACTCGCCACAGGCGTGACACTCGTGGTCGGCCCGATCGACCGAGGCGTCGCATTTCGGACAGCACCCGAGCAAATGGCCCACCCCGGGCACGCGCGTCGCTAGGGTCCAAAACTGCCTGGTGGTCGGTCCGCGGATAATCGAGTCCTTCGTCACCTGCCCGCGGTCGATCATCCGCGCCAACGTCTCGTAGCTGCATCCGGGCTGGAACGGCCTGGCGGTCTCGCGGACGAACCAGGGCCCCATGGCATTATGCGTGGCCTGACGGCTCAGCGGCTCGAACAGCCCGCAGCAGGCCTGACACCGATCCGATGCCGGCTGCGTCAGGCCGCAATACGGACAAATCAGCACCTTCATTTTCGCCATCTTCTGACGGATCCCATTGACAGCAGGCCCCTGAGCGTATTCCCTTGATGTCTATGCAAGGGTACCGACATGCACAATCTCTGGGAAGTCTTGTCCTGGCCGTTGTCTGCACTGTCTTGTTCGCATGCAGTTGTCAGACGGATTCACCGAGGCGATCGCTTATGGAGGGAAGCTCGATAACGCTCTCAAGCCCCTTCGGACGATCCGGCAACTCGGCGGCGCCGGCGGGAGCGCGCATCTTCTCGACCGTCATCGATGCTCGCCCGGCCGCGCTGGTCAACGGCGTGGTGGTGGAATGGGGCGACCTTCGACCGCTTCTCAATGAAGCCGCCGGGGCCGAGGTTCTGCAGGAGATCATCCTTGATCGCATGCTCAGCCGGGCCCTGGCCGACGCGGGCGTTACCATCACCGGTGATGAAGTGGACGCGGAACGGCAGCTTTTCTACAGCACGTTGAGCCCCGACACCGGCGTCTCGGCTCGTTTGGGCCGCGAGCTGCGGTCCAGCCGGGGAATCCATCGGCAGCGGTTCGCCCAACTCCTGCACCGCAACGCCTCGCTGCGCGCGCTGGTGCGCGATCGGGTGCAGGTCACCGACGAAGCGGTTGGCCGCCTGTATGAGATCATCCACGGGCCGAAGCGCCAAGCCAGATTGATGGTCTTGCCAACGCTGCGCGCCGCCGACGCGGCGATCCAACGTGTCCGATCGGGCGAGTTCTTCGGCGACGTGGCCGTGGAGATTTCCACTGACTCGAGCGCCTCCCGTGGCGGGCTGCTCGAGCCGATCAGCCGCGCCGATCCAAGCTATCCTCAGGTCATGCGGCAGGCGCTGTGGTCGCTTGCGCCGGCTGAGATATCTGTGCCGGTACTTCTCGGAGACACCTACGCCGTGCTGATGTTGGTGCGGGAAGTCCCCGGCGATGGCGCTGATCTTGACGATCAGCGTGGCGAGCTTGAGCGGCTGGCACGGCTGAATCAGCAAAGACTGCTCATGGACCAAGTGGCGAGGCGGCTGATATTGCAGGCGAGCGTGACCATCTTCGACGAAGCGCTCCGCGAGAGCTGGGATTCGCGGTTCCATCGGGGCGCATCGCCCGGGCCGTGAACGATTCGGGAGATGTCAATTGACCGCAATAGCCGGGACGCTACGCGTCCCGGTCCGGCGCGCGTAGCCCGCCGGCTATAGCAAGTCAGGTCTTGATCAGGGTCACCATGAACATGGCGACGGGAATCAGCACCAGCGCGGGCAGGAACACGCCGGCCGCAGGCGGGATGCCGGGCAGATCAACGGCCAGCCCCAGCAGCGCCCCCAACATCGCCGGGATCGCCGCGCCGGCGCACAACACGCTCTGGCGAAGCAGATTGGCCGGCTCGCGCAGCAGAAAGAACGGGAGCGTGATCACAAGCACCAACATGTTGATCAACACGGCCGTATACCGCGCGAACCACAGGCGCACCAGAGCATCAGTGTCCACCACTCCCGGTCCGCCCACGTCGGACATCATCTCCCTGATCTGCTTGAGGCTCAGCATCGTCGCGTACTGGCGGTATCGACGCATGGTCAGAACCTGCGGCGTGACATCCGTCCGATAGATGTCGATCGGTTGCCCAACCAATAGGGAGGTGGTCTCGCCCGCAAACTGCGATTGTGGGGTGATCGCCCTGCCGTTGGTCAGTCGCCATCCGCCGGCGGCCTCGTCCCATCGAGCAAGATCGGCGGTGATTCGGCGAACAGTTCGGCCGGCCTCGTCACGCTCCAGAATGGTCGGATACGTAAGCGTATTGACCGCAGGGTCGGGATCGAACGAAGGCGACTGAAGAAGGTTGCCCTGGCCGTCAACGGTAAACAGCACTTCGAACGCCCCGACGCCCGACCGCCCGATGTCGCCATGCTTGCGGATCAACAGCGGGGCCAGCCTGGGCAAGACGAGCTCCTGGTTGAGCAGTTGTACGAGGTTCAACGCGAACGCCGCGCATATGATCGGCACGGCGATTCGATGCAGGCGCACGCCCGAGGCCAACACCGCCACCAGCTCCTTGTGCCGGTGCATCTGGGCCAGCGCAAATCCCATCGCCCCCACCGACACGAGGCCGACCATGTAGCCGTAGAACTGGAACACCCGCGGACCGTGGAAGTGCACAACGATTCCCGCCAGGGCGATCATCAGCGAGACGAACCCGCCATCTTCGCCTATCGACGCTTCCGCGGCGTCAACGAACTCATCCAACTGGAGGATGAGATCAATGGAGACGGCGAAGACGAACAACAGCATAAACAGGATCACGAAATTCAGAAGGAATCGTTGAACGATGTACCGGTCTATGAGCGACATGCCGCAGCCCAATCAGTTTCGCATGAGCCTCGCCAACGCGTACCACGTTACGGCCACCAACAAGCAGTTGCCTGACCACAGCACGATGAGGCCGGTCGTGACCGCCCCAGTGCGAACCACATGGCCTCCGCCTGTGATCAAAATGATGTCCAGAATCGAAGGGACGAAAGCCCCGATGTAAATTACGAGAGGAACGCTGTTGCGAAGCAGCATGGCCAATGTCGCTCCGAGCAACAAGAGCAACATCGCCGTCAACGACAGGGCATATCGCCGCTGCAGCCTGCTGTGGATCTCCAGCCGAAGGATTCTGATATCTTCAACCAGTCGCCGGGCACGGCTTTTCACAGCACCATCCATGTGCTGGGCCCGCTTGAGCAACTGCTCATGGGGCAGCTTCGACAAGTCCTGCCACGTCTGCTGCGGCACGGTGAGGATCGGAATCGTCAAATGAGCACGGTGGTTGACCGACCCGTCCGACCGCAGATCAACCACTTCACATTCGTACAGATCGAGGTCGAAGCTCGGCTCGGTCAATGTTGACCCGACCGATGGTCGAAGGATGACCTGCCGTGCACTGACCAGGCGCACCGGGCCGGCGGCGTCGAGCTGGCGAACCTCCACCGCCCGGCCGTCTGTCGTCGAAAACTGGCCCCCAACGAGTTGATTCGCGTGGATCGAGACTCGCCGATCCGATCCGGCCAGCTCGATCATACCTTCCGACGCCAGTTGATCGTCGATGTATTTCCAGACTTCGATCGCCCGTATTGACTCCGCAAGAGCGATTTTGTGCCCATTCACCCGACTGAACTCATCGGGCCGCTTGCGCAGGGCGAGGAGCTGTCTCTGGGTCATGAACATCGGGCGATCCCGGACGGGGTCCGGCACGATGATGGCCCGCTGCGGCTCAATCTTCGGCGTGCGAACCAGCTCGCCGGTCCTGCCCATGAACGCCACGGTATCGACCAAGGTCAGCTTGAGATACGTCCGCCCGGCACGATGATGAATGTCCACCACCCCCTGGCGGGCGGTGATGTCAGTAACGATCCGGCCGTCAGCGTCCAGCTCCGCCGCGGCCACGCGAAAGAGGATCAGCCGCGTCTGAGCATCCGTGTCTTGGGGATGGTGCTGCACGCGGAGCCGGTCAGCCCAGATCTGCAGATCGCCGATCTGAAACGGGAGGCCCTTGTCGATCGACGCCTGGAACATGTGGGTGACGCCTGTCGCGAGATTGAGCTGCATCAACCCCCAGAAACGGGGGATCACCCACTGGGTCAACAGCACCATCACGATCACCAGCGCCGCACCCAACGCGACGATAGGGCCGAGGATCCTTCGATAGCTGATCCCTGCTGCTGCTGCTGCGAGAATCTCGTTGTCGCTCGTCATGCGGTGGAACACCATCGTCGCGGCGAAACCCGCAGCGAACGGCAGCGCAAACTGCAGCATCGGAACGATCGCCAACATGATGTACTTCGCCGTTTGCAACGGCCCGATCAGGTCATCCGCCGCCAACGGCTTGATCGCCGCACCGAAGGCGATCACCATCACCAACACCGCCGCGCAAAGAGCAAAGACCCGCAGCAGCTCGCCAAGCATGTAGCGATACAGCAACCCAGGCATCCACGCATTATTGCCCATACCGCCCCAACCAACCAGCCCCGGTCGGTGGCGACGGGCGCCGATACAGCCACGAGCCCACGCTCCCCTCGCCAAGGACGCCTATCCGCAGGATTCTCAGGTTCGCGACAGGATATCGACGTATGGGACTTCGCGTGGCATTCTGCGGTGTTCGTACCAGATGTGCCGCGGCCGTCGGCTCACCCGCAGCGATATCACCAACACCCTCTTGGCGGGGTGCAGCGGATATTCGATCTATTTGAACAGCGGCTCCTGCGGTGGAGCCGGGCCGACGGAGAAACCTACCGCTTGCTTCAGCCTCGCCAACACCTCCGCGGACGCTGTTGCTATCGAGCCTTCACTCTCCTGGAAGCCTTGATAGCGTCAGCGATCCTGTTTGCGGTCGTGATGGCCGTCACGTCGGCGGTCACCGCTGGTCAGCAGCACGCCTACGACGCCCACCAACGCATCGCCGGCGCCCTAGCGGCTGAAGCCCTCATCGGCCGGATCACCGCCGGCAACTACGACAGTCTTCTCGCCTGGAACGGCTTCACCGAGCCGGTCGGGGCCATGTCGGATGCGGCCGGTGATCCGCTGCCCGGCACCTTCAGAATGGTCGGGCGTCGCGTGCGCGTGACCACGACCATGCAAACCATTGACAGTCTGGGGGTCAACGTGCGCGGCCGCACGGTACGCGTTGAGGCATTCAACGCGAAGAACCGGATCCTTGCCGAGATCACCATGTTTATTCCTGAGCCCCAGCCATGACGTCACCGGCCGTTCCAACTCGCCGGGGGCTCAGCCTGCTGGAAATGCTGCTGGCCCTATCCATCACTGCACTAATCGCGGTCGGGATCTCGAGCATGATCAGCGCGGTGACCAGCGGCGTCGGCACCCGCCGGGACATTCGCACCACCATGGTTCGCGCCAATGCCGCCCAGACGAGGCTCGCCGCATACATCGTTCCCTGCCGGAGCCTGCTTGGCAGCAACGGCTCCGATCTGGTTCTCTGGCTGAACGATTCACGAAAGAGTGATTCCGTCCACGCCACGGAGATCCGCTGGCTTCTGTTCGATGCTGACCAGGGTGTGATCGCCGTCCATTTCGTGGACTTCCCAGATGCCTGGACGCAAACCGCAAAGGACCTTGCGGATACTGAATATTCAGCCGACGCCGATTGGGACGCGGTTCTGACGAAATACCAGAACGACGGATGGGTCACCACGGTTCGCTTGGCGGACGGGCTGGACTCGGCTTGGGTCAGCACGGACGCGGCCGTGCCGATGGTCAGCCGGCACGTCATCTTCGAGCTGGGGTTCCATACGGACAACGGACCAGTGCCCGTGCGCGTCTCCGCCACGGTTCGCCTCCATCAACCGCCTGTGAGCTAGCGAGGGTTCACCATGCCTAGGAATCCAAACGTCAATCGCCGCGGTCTGGCCATGTTGCTGGTGCTGGTGGGGCTGATGATCGGCACGATCCTGGCCACGGCGTACCTGGCCAGCCGGGACAACTCTGCGGCCATCGGCGAGAACATCGCCGCCGCTGCCCGCGCCCGCTGGGGGGCCGCTTCCGCCCTGGAATTGGGCATCGCCATCATGCAAACGCAGACCGACTGGCGGACCAGCCATATCAACGGAAAACTGCTGGATGACTATCCATTCTTGGCCGGAGCCACCGTCGACCTGGACATCATTGACCTACAGACCACACTGCCACCCACCGCAGAATCCGAAGACATCCAGCTGACCGCGACGGCGACAGTCGATGGCCTCCAACAAACCGCGATTGCCATCGCCCACGTCTCGGCCGCGCCAGGAGGGGCGGTGAGCGTGGACCTCAGCGAGTTTGCCGTCTTCGCCAGCGAGCGGATCAGGCTGCAGGACATGGCCACGGTGACCCGCTGGCCGACCGCCCCGCTGAGTCACCTCGGCCGGCGAATCGCCTTCGGCACCCAGGGCACCTCGGCTTCCACCGTGGAAATATACGGTGCCGCCACGGCCGTTGATACCACCCTCTACCACGGCCCGGGTGCCTCTCAAGCGCTGGTGACGATCAACAACGACACCAT
>JADFIM010000139.1 GCA_022566725.1 Planctomycetota bacterium | reverse complement strand
CACGCGGCGCCGGTGGGTCGACCGCCAAAGCCTGCCGTCGTCCGAGCCAAGCGCAAACGCACGAAGGCGAGCACACCTTGAATAGACTACTTAGCCAGGACGTAAATAGGTGACTGTCCCGAATATCCCATCTCCAATCCCCTCCGAGAAGCCGATGAGTTTCTATGAGCGCCGACGGCGACTAAAGAACAGGCCCCCAAGCGCAAGCAGTGCCAGCGTCGCCGGCGCGGGAACGCCGAAGTGCAGATCGTCGATGTTGACTACCTGGTCGGACGGATCAAGGACGGCCACCATGTCGAAGGGCTCGGTGGAGAGAAGTCCGGCGAAGTTACCCGCTCCCCCGACGCCGAAGGCGCTGCTGGAGTATATCAGTTCGCCAGCGCTGAAAAGCTCGAACTGGATCAGGCCGGGGAAGTCCACGGCGATCCACAGCTGGGGCTCATCGAACTCCATCACAATGTCGGTGAAGGGGCTCCGCAGGCCCGCGCCATCGTTGGGAAATGAATTGTTCAGAAAGATACTCTCGTTTCCGCCCACGAAGAGGACGCCGAGATCGGCATATTGGTCGGTGATGAATGTGCCATCCGGAAAGCCGGTGAAGTCGATCGTGGTGAACCGACCGACCGCCGCGATCCAGGAATCTTTGTCCGTGAACTCCTCAACAAATCCGCCAAGCGCCTCACCATTCCCCGGCCAGGCTATTAGCAGCGCCGCAGCGATCAGTCCGGTCGTCTTACGCAGTCCCATGGGTCTTCTCTCTTCTCCCGGTCAATCTTCGGTTGGGGCCGCGACAATGCGATATGAGCCCCGGCGACTTGCGCAGCCTACCACGAGAACCAGGTATCGCAAGAGGAAAATGGCGACAATCGGCAGATCTTGGCGCGGGCAAACGGCCCGATGCCCCCATTTCCCGGGTGTCAGAGCCGTGGCGTGGCGCCACAGCGAGATCAATCTTCCAATTCCACCTTCAGGGAGATGAAGCGCAGCAGGTCCTTCAGGGCGATAACGCCGACAAGCCGGCCGTCGTCCACCACCATCAGCCGTGACGCGCCGGTGCGGTTCATCTCGGCCAGGACGGCAACGGCAACGGTGTCGGGGTGCACGGTGTTGGCGGCTGAACACGGCTGAGCCAGCTCGCCGACGTGGCGCGCGCTCCATTGGTCGCGCGGCAGCGCTGCGACTTCGCGGGTGGTGATGCAGCCGACAAGCACACCATCCTGCACGACCGGAAACATCTTGAAGTGGAATCGATAGATGAACTCCTCGACGAGCTGCTGGATGGAGATGCCCGGCTCGACGGTGCGGGGGTTGGGTTGCATGAATCGCCGCACGGGCTCGCCGGCCAACGACCTTCGCACGAGCAGCTGTTGGTAGGACATTCGGGCCGCCCTGCGCAGGAACATGCCCAGGAGGAACCACCAGATCCCGCCGATGAAATTCCCCCACAGGATGCTCAGCACCGCCAGGATGATCAGGGCGAGTCCGAACCACGAACCGAGCTGCGAGGTGATTCGTGTCGCCGACCGGAGGTTGCCGTGGAAGCCCCAGAGGATCGAGCGGAGCACTCTGCCGCCGTCCAATGGAAACGCCGGGATCATATTGAACACAACCAGCACCAGGTTGACCGCGCCCAGATAGAGCAGGATCCCCATCACCGGCCCCGGCCAGGGGATGGCGAGCCCGACGACAAGCAGTCCCGACCCCAGGATCACGCTGGCGATCGGCCCGGCCACCGCGACCATCAGCTCCGCTTCGGCGCTGGGCGGCTCGTCGCCCATCTCCGCAACGCCGCCGAAGATGAACAGCGTGATGCCCTTCATCACCATGCCATAGCGCCGGGCGACCAACGAATGGGCCAACTCGTGGAACACGATCGAGGCGAACAGACCAACCGCGCCGCCGACGGCCATGATCCACCGCGTTACTGCCGGAAGATGAGGGAAATAGTGATCAAACAGCCCCTCGGCCAGCGACCAGGTGATGAGCACGGCGATCACAAACCAGCTCAGGTCGATCCGGACCGCGAAGCCGAAGAGTTTGAAGAGTTCAAATCGCCTGCCGAACATGCGCTGACTCGGTCCGTCGCGTCACAGATTCACAAACACATACTCGATACCAGCGCACGTGCGATCGTGGCCCTCGCGCTAGTCGTCCTCCTGGATTTGTTTCTCGATATCGCGTTGTCGCTGCTGCACCTTGTCCACGGTGTCTTGAGCGGCCCGCTTGGCGCCGCCGAGAGCAGATCCGGAGGCGCCGCCGACGCCGTACGTTGGACCTTGCTGGACCGTCGGCGGCGAGGACGGTTGATCATCGGCACTGATCTCCTCGTAGCAGCCGGTCGTCGCTATCAAAAGCATCAACGCCGGGACGGTCAGGCACAACTTGGTCGGGATTGACCGCATGGGATGTCTCCTTGGAATCGGATCGCAGGCAGGATACTGCAAATACATTGGAGTCGGAGCCGTTGGGAAGCACGGTTTGCAGTCGCGTGACTCTAGCCTCGACCGGAAGGTCGCGGGGGTGCGAATCCTCTGCGCCCGGGGCTCTTCGGCCTGCAGATATGCATCCGCGGCTATCAAGGCGTCCGGAAACCGGCAGATTCCGCCGTGTTACAGGGCCCGATACGGGTTCCATGCCGGGTCCTTGGCCAACTGATCGCGCAACAGCCGCAACGCGCGTTCGCTGTATCGCCATTGGACCACCCGACCGCTTGGCGCGGGCACGCCGTACGCGTTCTCGCGGCTCTCTTTGAGCCGAAGGACCTTGCCCGCTGTGGCCACCCAGTTGGTTGGCTTGCCGAGCTAACCGGCCAGGGTCTTGGTCGTGTAGGGATACAAGCGAGCGAGATTGGGCGAAACGGGCACCGAGGCCTCGTCCTCCGCCAGCCGGACCGGTATGCCCTGCGAGTCGGTGAGCTTGAGCGAAAACGCTGGATCGCGCAGGCCGATGCTGAGGTGTTCCAACAGCTGTGACGCCGATTCACGAACCATCTGCTGCAAGTCATCGGGGCCGGCCGGTCGATTCTCGCGACCCCGGCGAACCCAAACCTGCCCGGTGTGGAACACCGACCGTTGCCGGCCATCCGCATCGGCGCACATGCCGTCTCTGGTGATGACATGGGGCTTGGTTTCTGATTCGGGCACGTGGATTACGACGCTTCCATCCGTGTGCAATGTGGACTCGATCCCTCTCACGCGCGGCGCGACGAATCCGCTCACCAGGCCGGCCACGGCGGCAGACTCCAACCGCTGCCGGTCACCTTCGACGCGACTGATGTGGATCGTTCCGCCACCCGTGTTGGCCATCGCCACGATCGTCCCGACGAACTGCAACCGTTGCTCATCACCTGGGCCATAGAGCAGGACACGCTCGTGCTGCTGGGGTTGAGCAGACATGGCGGGTTCGCTTGGACGTTGGTTGCCCCCGGAAGCGGTTCGAGGGGCCGGATCCGGCTCGACGCTCTGGACGATATCAGACATTTTCCCATTATTATAGCCGCAAGACAGTCACTTGCTTTGGTGCGACGCAGCCGGCGCACAACAAGAACCGCTGAGGCGAGAGCTCAACGGCGCCTCAGTGGGCCGGCGAAACGACCCAGCCTTGCAGAACCATCTGACCGACCGAACCAAGGCGCATGGTGCGCTTCAATTCAGTGGGGCGGTCCCAGATGTTCGACATGCCCAGCCAGCCCTGCCAGGTGGGGTTGGCGGCGATGGCGGAATCCTGCCAGGCAGCGAGGATCATTTGCAGCGGGATTATTCCGCCGGCCAACGATCGGCCGAGCTTCTCGGTGTCCCCATCGAGCGTGTCGATCCATTTGTTGGTGGTCCAGTCGTGGACGATGGCCAGCTCCAGGAGCACCCTCCAGCCTCGAGCCGGATCAAACACCAACAGGTCAGCAAACTCCCGACTGCCGGTGACGCCCAGATCGGCGTACCGCGGCTTGGGCTGGACCGTCCAGCCTTGGGCACGGCAGGCCGCGAGCCCTTCCCAGGTGCACCAATCCTCGAATGAGCAGCCGGTCTCGGTGAACATGGCAATGGCCTCGGATCGTTCGCCAAGCCGGTTGGCGATGATGTCGAAGACCTCTGTTGCGATCGGTTGGCCGCTGGCGACGCCGGGCACATCAGCCCCGAGATCGGCGGACGGTGTGACTGCATCCATGACCGGTAGTGTACCGTAGCCGGGGCCGGATGGAGGTCCGCTTTGGCCGGTGGCGGCGGGCGTTGAATGATCCCGGTACGCCTCATTTGCTGAATCATGCCTCTCGCCTATTGCCCGCCACTTGATTTCTCCGGCTTCAGCGGGCTTGGGTATCCTTATGTGACGTGCTCATCACACCAGCTCGTGCTCTTTTTGCTTGCGGAATCCTCCTTTAGGCGTCATATTGAGGATGACAACTTGGGTAATTGCCTGCAAAGAACCGAGGGTAGCCGGGTAAGAAAGGACGCAGCATGAAGGACAGCGAACCTTGTCCGTGCGGCAGCGGAAAACCACAGATCACCTGTTGCGGCAGCGCGGCGCGATCGAGGATGAATCGGCGGCTGTTCGTCATGTGGTGTTTGATTCTGCTGGCCGCAGGCGGTGTCGCCGCGATCACTGTTATGCTGCCATCTCAGCAGCCACCAGAGACGGTCGATGGATCAACGCCGCAGCCTTATCAATACGACCCGGTCACGGATCAACACTGGAATGCCGACCATGGTCACTGGGACCCCGGGCCGCCACCGAGCGGCGCCACGGCCACCCCATTGCTTGCCGGCGCCACCACGCAACCTTTTCAATACGACCCCGTCACCAACCGACACTGGAATGCCGACCATGGTCACTGGGACCCCGGGCCACCACCCAGCGGCGCCACCACCGCCCCATCGCTTGGGGGCACCACCACGCAACCATCCACTATCCAGAATCCGCAGCCTTGGCAATATGACCCGGTGACCGACCGACACTGGCATGCCGGCCCCGATCACTGGGACGCCGGTCCGCCACCGAGCGGCGCCACCACCGCCCCATCGCTTGGGGGCGCCACCACACAACAATCCACTATCCAGAATCCGAAGCCTTGGCAATATGACCCGGTGACCGACCGACACTGGCATGCCGGCCCTGATCACTGGGACCCCGGACCGCCGCCGGCTGGCAAGTCGCCCCCGGGAGGGTAGGTAAACCGCGGTGCCGCTCGCTTGATGCGCGCGCCGAACACGCGATCTCAGACATAGCGGTTCTGCGAGCCGCGCGCGCCTCGTTTATCGCTCGCTACACATGAATTGATTGTGCTCTAGCCCCGCACGGGAGTGCGGGGTTCCCGCGGGTTACCACCCGCGGCTGCCGGGCCGCTGTCGTTGGGCCTGCGCAATCTCTTGGACCATGTCAGATCAACTGCTCGCACGGCCTTGAAAAGAGCCTTTTGGTATTCAGCGAGCGTCAGCGGCTCGTGGCGGCGAACGCTGACCACGAGATCATAGCCGCTGGATAAGTCATGTTGCATTAACCGAAAGGCCTCGCGCAGGCGGCGCTTGATTCGGTTGCGAGCGACGGCCGTGCCCACGCGGCGTGAAATCGCAAAGCCAAGGCGGGGATGGCCAAGCTCGTTGGGCAGGGCCCAGACCAGCAGTGGGCCGACGGCCGTGCGCACGTTCGCCCCAAAAACCAACTGGAATTGTCCCGCACGGGTCAGCCGCATCTTCCTCCCAAGACGGGAGCCGTTCGCCTTTGGCTGAGAGCTCATGGCTATTGCCCAATGCCCAATGCCTAATGCCTAGTGCCTCATGCCTCTCTTCTCAATCCCTATTCAGCTCGTCTTGGTACTTTCGCATCAGATGCGATCGCGTAATCAGCCCCAGCACCCGGCCGCCGCCGGATTCATCGAGCACCGCCAGACTGTGCACGTCGTGCCTGCTGAACTTGTCCAGGACGACATCAAGCGTATCATCCGGCGTGACGACCGGCAGATCGCCGCGTTGCAACTCGTTCACCTGCAACAAGGGGATCGCTTCACGGTATACCAATGCCGCCCGCAGATCATCCCCCGTCACCATGCCCACGTAATGGTCCTGTTCATCAACGACGACGAAGTCGCCGGTCGACGACTCCTCACTGAGCTCCAACAGCCGCTGGGCCGAGTCGTCCGGATGCACCATCGCCGGCCGATCGAGCGGCACGTCGCTGACCGACAGGCGCCGCAGGATGGTCAAGTCGCTCATAGCCCCGATACGGACTCCCCGGCGAGCAAGCTTCAGGGTGTAGATGCTTTGCCGCGATATGAGTTGGGAGACGACGGTGCTGATGACCGCAGCCAACATCAACGGCAGGATGATCTGATAGCTACGCGTGATCTCGTAGACGATGAGGATGGCCGTAAGCGGGGCGTGCGTCGTGGCCGCCACCACTGCCGCCATGCCCACCAGCGCATAGTGCTCGGGACTGGCGGGGTGGCCCCATCCCAGCGCGTCAACCGCGATGCCGAACGCACCCCCGACGCAAGCCCCCAACATCAGTGACGGGGCAAACACTCCGCCGGAGCCTCCGGAGCCGATCGTCAGGCAGGTGGCCACAAGTTTCAATCCACACAACACGATCAGCGCCAGCAACAGACGCCCGTCCGAACCCTGGCCGTAGTACTCCGGGCTCAACAGGCTCTTGATGACCGGGTATCCGTTGCTGAAGAACGGCGGCATGTTCTGCTGGGGCTTCATGAGCAGGACGTAGCCGATACCGATCGCCCCCAGCAGCGCCGCCCCGGTCACGGGCTTGAGGATCGGGTGTAGATTGATCCGGGCGTATCGATCCTCGGTCCAATACAGCGCCTTGATGAACGCCATCGCCGCAAGCCCACACACCACGCCGAGCACGAGGTAGTTGGGGATCTCCAGCGCGGTGAACGCGCCGATGTTGAAGTCCTCGACCACGGCGAAAATTGCTTCGTTTTCGCCGAGATACGCCTGCGTGCACACGGCCGAGAACACCGAGGCGATGACAATTGGCGTAAACGTCCGCAGCGAGAAGTCGCGCAGCAGGATCTCCAGCACGAAGAAGATGCCCGCAATGGGGGCATTGAACACCGAGGCGATCCCCGCCGCGGCCCCGCAGCCCAGCAGGGTGCCGGTGTTCTGGGGGTTGGCGTGAAGAAGCTGGCCGATCTTTGAGCCCATGGCCGAGCCGATCTGGACAATCGGCCCCTCCGCCCCGGCTGATCCGCCCGACCCGATGGTGCAGATCGCCGACATCCACTTGGCGATCGCCACCCTCAGCTTGATTCGAGATTTCTTGCGGTGAATGGAGTACAGCACTTCGGGCACACCGTGCCCGCGCGCTTCGCCGGCTAGAAAGTACACGATGATCCCGGCTAGGAGTCCCCCCACCATCGGGACCAGCGGGATCATCCACAGCAGTGCGTTGGCCGGAAGTCTCTCCGCCGCCTCTACCGTGAGGTGGATTGTCTTCATGAAGGCCAGGGCGACGCCGGCGGTGATGATCCCGATCGCCGCCGCGACCAAGACGAGATACCAGTCGCGCTCGAACCCGAGCTTCGCACTGAGCCGCCGCAGCCGCCTCGCTACAGGGGTGCGCATCAACCGATATCGCCGGGGCCGGGGCATGGGAAGGGATCAGTCTATCCCCAGCCGCCCCAGGCTCAAGGGTCGCGCCGCGGCTCCTGGTCACCGCCCAGGTGCGCACCGAAGAAATCGATCGTCAACTGATCGA
>JADFIM010000138.1 GCA_022566725.1 Planctomycetota bacterium | reverse complement strand
ATGCGGTTCGAGCCCTTTGAGCGTGTTCGCCGGCCGGGCGGCGGCCGGACGGGTGGCGGCGGTCGTGTCCAGCGTGCGGGCTCTGGTGCTATCACGCACGGCGGTCTGCACCTGCTTGACCTTGGGGTGATCAAGCGTGAAACTCAGCTTCGGTACACTGCCCAGGTCGCGCCACGTATCCCACGACAGGAACAACTCGTGCTCAACGCGAGGGTCTTCATCGAACTGCGCGACAACCTCCGGACTCACGCTCAGGACGCGGAACGGCTCGTCGTCAATCGCCCGAAGAACGATCCGTCCATCAGGCAGCGACTCGGGACTGATCTTCAACGGTTCAATTGACACATAGGCGATGACCTCGACTGTTACGGGCAGCCTCAGCGGCGGCTGGCCCTCCACCACGAAGGTGACGGTCTTGGAGATCACCCGACCCCTGGCTCCGGTAGTGACGCTGACCTCAACCTCGGTCGATTCGCCCGGCTGTAAACTCCGCCCCTTTGGGCACTTCGTGGTCGTGCATCCGCAGGAGCTCTTACAATCAGTGATGGTCATCGGCTTGTCGCCGGTGTTGACCAGCCGAACAGTTCCCGTGGCGGACTCATTGACCCCCGCCGTGCCCAGGTCAAGCGAGGCCGGCTCGACTATGACGACGATGGCGGTAGGGGCGGTCGCCGGGTTGGCGGGGTTGGGCCGAGTCGTCGCCTTGGCTTGCTCGGCTGTCCCGAGCTTCGTCTGCAATAGACTTGACGTAGCCTCAACCGTCAGCCCGGAATCGTTGGGCGAAGGATTCGCCTGTGCCCCGGTTCCTTCCGCGGGCTCCGTCGCGGTCCCCCCGGAGTCACCTTCAACGTCTGTTGACGTTTGATTGTCACTCGCCCCGCATCCCCACACGGCCAGCGCCATGGCAAGACATACCAAACCCATCACGTTTCGCTTCAAGCTGATCACGATGAAGTCTCCCACCAGTGCAGATTCTAGAGATGTAAACTCCGATTGACGCCGCCGTCGGGTCGGCGACCGCCCTGCGCGTCTGAGGATCGCCGGGCACCACCACCTTATGAAGGCCCATATTCTAACCAAGACATACATCACGCGACAGGATTCGGCCAGAAATCCTGGCGGAGATCCGCCAAAATCGTCCCTGTGACGGGCTCAGCAGTGACGTATCTTCCCAGGTTTCTCGGCGGTCTGGGGTTCTGGGACCGCACAGGTCCCTGGTCCCACGCTGGGTGACCAGCCTTATCCGGCTGGTGAGCGGCAGCCTCCGGCCTTTCGGGGCCGGTTTCGACCTGTTTGCTATTGCCGCCGCGACTCAAACCCCGCCGGGCACCTTGTCCGGGTCGACCCTATAGCGGTATCCTCGACATGTCCGAGGAGACTGCCCCAGCCCGCCCGTTCGTATCCCTTGGCGTGGTGATTGAAGCAATGACGCACGACGCGCTTCCCGAGCACATTCGCCGACCGCATCTTCGGCCGGTTCAGCCGCGGCCCGTCGTGAAGCAGGGCAAGCCGTTCGTTGCTCTGCGTGACCCGACAATGCTGGTGCGGCAGACGCTGGTTGTGCCGGCCCAGGCGTTGCCGATCATGCAGCAGTTCCGCGGCGAACGGTCGATCGCCGAGATCGCGGACCTGCTCAACGGCAATCTGAACCAGGTCATCGAGCTGGCCAAGCGGCTCGATCAGGTCGGCCTGTTGTGGGGCCCCACCTTCGAGCGACTCGAGGCCCACCTGAAGGACAAGCTGCACGCCCAAGGCGCATTTCCCCCCACGGCGTCGCGCGCGATGGGCGACACCGAGGCCCAGTGCCGCAAGGCGATTGAAGGCTACTTGCAGCAGACGGATCCGCCGGACCTCACAGCGCCCGCCATCGGAATCGTCGCACCCCATCTGGACTATGAGCGCGGCTGGCCCAACTATGCAGCCGCGTACTGCTGTCTCAAGGGCCTCGACACCCCGGACCGCGTCGTCAGCCTCGGCACCAATCATTTCGGGCTCGGCGACGGCGTGGTGCTGTCAGAGTACGGCTTCGATTCGCCGATCGGGCGGTGCCCGGCCGACACCGTCGTGGTGGGAAAACTCCTACAGCGGCTGGGACGGCCGCTGATCATCGACCAGCTCGACCATCTCGCCGAGCACTCCATCCAACTTCACCTGCCATGGATTCAGTATTTCTTCGGCACCGTTCCGCTGGTGGCGGCCCTGATCCCTGATCCGCTGATCCCAACGATCAAGGACGATTCGCACAACGGCGGGCGGGTGACCGGGCCGCAGCTAGTCGAAGCGCTGCGTGAGGCGCTCGATGAGGTCGGAGGCGACACGCTTTTCATCGCCTCCAGTGACCTGAGCCACGTCGGGCTGCAGTTCGGCGAGCCCCGGCCGGTGGACGAGCAACGCCGTATCGACGTGGAGCAGCACGACCGCGACATGCTGGCCAATTTCCTTTCTGGCGATCCTGAAACGTTCCTTGCCGGCTTCGAGTGGAACAAGAATCCCACGCGGTGGTGCAGCATCGGCAATATGGCTGCCCTTCTCATGCTCACCGAGCCCGACACGGTTGAGCTGATCGATTACCGCCAGGCGTATGACGAACGGGGGATCGCGATGGTCAGCAGCGCGGCCATCGCATTACTCTAGCGAAGGCATCGAGGCATCTGCCATGCCCGGCCGCCAGCCTGTTCCGTCAGCATGCTTGCCCCGCTGCGGTCTCGCCTGGGGCCTCAAGCGAGCAGACGAGCTCAACCAACCATGATCGCGGTGCTCCAGCGCGTCCGTGAAGCTTCGGTGACCGTGGAGGCGACCGGCCATCACGCGCGCATCGGGCGGGGACTGTGCGTGCTGCTGGCTATCGAGCACGGCGACACCGAGCAGCAGGCGGACTGGATGGCAAAGAAGCTGGCGCAGCTGCGCATCTTTCCTGACCAGCAGGAGAAGATGAACCGTTCGGTTGCGGACATCGGCGGCGAAGTGCTGTTGATCAGCCAGTTCACCCTGGTCGGCGAATGTGCGAAAGGCAATCGGCCGAGCTTCGCCAAGGCCGCCGAGCCTGACCTCGGACGACGCCTCTACGATCGCGTCGCCCGGCGCATGGGCAGCGAGCACGGATTGCCGGTCGCCACCGGCGAGTTCGGGGCGATGATGCTGCTGAACCTCATCAACGATGGCCCAGTCACGCTGATCGTGCGAAGATAGGAGAGAGGCTTGGGGCTTGAGGCTGGGGTTGAGACAAGAATGAGCCCGTCGCCGAATGGGACACGACGACGGGCTCTATGTGGGGGGGCGCAATATCAGGCCATCCACGGGGCATACGTCCGGGTTGGCCGTACGCCCGATATTCCGTAGCAACCGCGGGTGTGGTTCGAGGCGATTTGGGAAAAACTCGCCTACCGCCCGGTGGGTGCATCATGCGGTCTCAGCACAGCCATGACCGCCTGCATGTCCGACCACACTCTGGCGCGAGTCTCAGCGGTGTAGTTTCGCAGCAGATAGGCCGTGTGAAACGTGGGCATGACCGGGATGGACAGCGCGCCGTCGGTGTAGGTCGCCCATTGGCCGCGGAGGCGCGTAATGCCCTGGTTCGTGCCCAGCAGCCATTTCGTTGCCGGGCCGCCCAGGCCGACAATCACCTGGGGTCGAATGATGCGAATCTGTTCGGCCAGGAACTCCGTGCAGACTTCCACTTCGCCGGCCAGCGGGGTGCGGTTTCCCGGGGGGCGGCTCTTGAGCACATTGGCGATGTAGACCTCCTCTCGCCGCCAGCCCATCGCCTTGATGATGTCATCCAGCTTCCGCCCGGCCCGCCCGACGAACGGTCGGCCGGTGCGGTCCTCCTCTTCGCCGGGGGCCTCGCCGATGAACATCAGCTCGGCATCGGCGTTCCCTTCACCAAACACGGTGCGGGTGTGTGCTGTGGCCTGCGTGCAATGCGGACAGGTCTCGTCGTGGCGAGCCCGCAACGCTTCAAGTGCCTGGGGCTTCTCGCAGGCAGGCAGCTGGGCCGGCTGGTGGTGGTCATCGGGCGGGGCGAAGGACAGCTCGCCCTGAGCCGGCTCGCCTCCAACGAGCGCTGCCTGACCCGGCCGCACCGCTGCCCCGCTCGGGCCCGATGGCCCGCTTGATTCGCCAACGTCGCCGCAGTGGCGGGTCGAACCGATACCTCCCCGGTTGATGGGCACGAAATCTACTCCTAAGAGCCGGTTCGTCTGGAGATGCTGATGAGCGATTCGGCGAAATCGGTCGGGCTGGCGGGTCATGGCGGCGGTTTGGTGGAGGCCGAGATGGAGACGGATAGTCTATCCGCCCGCTCAATCGCCACACAGATCCGAGCGATAGCCCACAGCCCCCGGACATTCATCCGGGGCGATGACATCACCCTTGTCGCCCCTATGAATATGCGGGGGGGATCATCCGGGCTCATCAAACAGCGCTCGGCCCAGCCGGGCCGGGACCGAGACGGCCATCGATTGGGGGTGGGCCGACCGCATCCCCGAACCCTTGAGTGTCATCGGATCGGGGTCGATCGATTCTGCAGTCCGGAAATTTCGAAATTTCGGGTTGCCTTTACCCAAACAGCCGCAACAATGCTGCTCATTACCTGGAGGTGGAGATGGCTCGTTGCGTCAACTTTGTAAGGGTTATGTATGAGTTTCCAGTCCAAAGCAACGACTCTCCAGGCCTACAGCATGCTGCTGTACCGCAACGCCCTGCACCCGGAGTTCTTCGGGATCCAAGGCCGGCGGCGAATCGAGCATGGCGAGTATGAATTCGAGGCATGGATCTTCCGCGGCGGGCACGCCCTGAGATTCCAGCACGAGGAGATGTGCCTCACCGAGATCATTACCGACCAGCTCGAGCAGCTGCCCGAGCGCGGGCTGCTCGCCACCTTTCCCTGCGCGGGGGAAAGGGATCATGAGACCACATTCGGCGAGCGGATGGTTTACATGACCTCGATGCAGACCGAGATCCTCTCGGATCACCTGTACCTCAGCACGTACAACGAAATGCTGGAGCACGGCCGCGAGTTCGACGGGCTGATGTCGGTGTGGTCGGATCAAGCCAGCAAACCCAACATGTCCTTGCTCGACATGCAGCGGTACAGCGACCAGGTGCACGTGCAGAGCTACCACCTCCGCAATGATTGCGGGCTCGTGCTGCGCACCCAGACGATCTTCCAGGTCAAGGAAGCCTAGAGCGCTACCGACTCACGTGTAGTGAGTGATCTAAGAGCCGCGCGCGCCAGCGAACCGCGGCGTCCCCGCCTGCGGTTGACGCTGGCACACAGTCAACGTCCCGCTCACTACGCATCGAGCGCATTGTGCGATTCACGAATCGACCGGGCTCGAGGACGAGCCGGCTCGCTGGATACTCCGCGCGCCAGGGAGCCCCAACGCCGCGATCACTGCTCGTCGATCGCGCCGCTGTCGGCTGGCTCTAGCGCTTCGTCGGAGTCGTCAGCTTCGGGCACGGGGGCCATCGTACCCGGCACCACTCCAGGCTCCCACATCTCAGCGATGTCCTGACCATCGCAGACCCGGCGCATCAACAGGTAGACGATCGTTGACGCGCTGAAGTAGTACGCAAGTACGTATCCTCCCACAGCAGAAACCACGACCATCTGCCAGAAGGATACGAGCCACGCGGACCACTGGCTGTGCCAGCTGAGATCATCCCCCGTTGCGGCCCCCGCTGTGAGAGCGAACAATGCAGACCCGCCGGCCCCGTCCATCGCGGGGTTCGCCGTCACCGCCCCCACCAGCGCGCCGGTGATGTTCAGCAGCGCCACCGCGAAGAGGCTCACCACCACGAATCCCAGGGCCAAACCGACAAACCCGACGACCACATAGCCCAGCAGATGGAGCGGCCGGCTCAGCACATACGCGTAGGCCCGCTGTTGGGCGTCAGCGGCATCGCAGTTCTCACATGCGACGGCCGGCACCAGCAAACTGAAGCCCGCTGCGTACCCGATCAACAAGAACGCCACACCGAACCCAGCCAGCAGCGCCAGCCCGTATAGAAGCCCTCCAAGCAGGTCCAGCCCCGGCAGCATCAAGAACCATCCGCCACCCAGCAGCAGCAGACTCAGCACGCCGGCAATCAACAGCGGCAGCAGCAGGCAGAAGATCAGCCGTCGCCAGGCCCCCAATGCAAAGTCCACCGCCTGTTGCATTCGCGGCTTCTCGCCGCTTGAGAACTCCGTTGCGGTCATCCTCGATAGCGCTCCGCCGCCAAGCGCCATCACCACCACAAAGAACAGCCCATAGACGATCGTGAACACCTTGTCGTGCTGCCATGCCGCGATGGGCGTGCGGACAAACAGATCACCGAGGCCGGCGAAGAACTGACCGAATCGCAGCAACGCCAGCCCCTCGACCAGACGGTTGAAGCTCGCCGCGACGTGGTCCACTGTCGCTTGGAAGATGCTGAGGCCCTCTTCGCCCGCCCCAGCCTCATCAGGCGACCATCGACCGGCCGTCAACCCTTGCGGGCCAACAGTCGGGCTGTGCCAGATTCGCCCCACGGTCATCAAGGCCGCGACCATCAGCAAGCCGAGCACCAGCCGCGGCGGCTGCAAGGCCATCGTCGCCGCCCGCAGGATCCTGGGGAACAGGAACTGCTGCACGAACTCCAAGCCATCGATGATGCGTCTGTCCGATTCAGCCACGTAGCCACCTCCTCCCAAAGCTCCAGGGCGAACACCGATCCTATCACCAAGACCGGCCTTCCACCACAGATTTTCGATCAGATACGCGGCTGGTCCATCGCCACGGCTCCGCTGGATGAGAGTACCATGATTGGGCAACTTTGCGGTATCGTGTTCGAGCCCCGCGGGCCCGGCCCTCAAGGCTCCCAGGACGTCACTCAATTTGGTTCTCTGAAGATAAGGAGGATTTCATGGCCTTCAACCTGCCCGAACTGCCATACCCCGACGATGCGCTTCAGCCGCACATCGACGCCCAGACCATGCAGACTCATCGCGGCAAACATCACAACACCTATATCACCAAGCTCAACGCCGCCATCGCCGGTAAGCCACAACTGGAGTCCAAGACGATCGACGAGTTGGTGTCGGACCTCAATGCCGTGGCCCAGGACATCCGCACCGCGGTGCGCAACAACGGCGGCGGCCACTGGAACCACAGCATGTTCTGGACCATCATGGGGCCCAAGACAGGCGGTCAGCCCAGTGGTGACCTGGCCGAAGCCATCAACGCCGCCTTCGGCTCGTTCGACAAGTTCAAGGAAGAGTTTGCCGCCGCGGCAACGACTCGTTTCGGTTCCGGCTGGGCCTGGCTGGGCATCAAGGACGATCCCGGCGCGCCGGGACTTTGCGTCTGCTCCACGCCCAACCAGGACAACCCGCTGATGAAGGGCTTTGTGGACTGCCCGTGTGCGCCGATCCTCGGCCTGGATGTGTGGGAGCACGCCTACTACCTGAAGTATCAGAACCGGCGCCCCGACTACATCGCCGCGTGGTGGAACGTGGTGGACTGGCCTGCGGTCGCCGAGCGCTTCACCAAGGCCAAGTCGCTCGCCGCCGTGTAGTCCGCATCAAGCGCGCAGGTTGGGGGCACGCCGCCGAGGACCTCTGCTGCGCGCAGCAATCTGCTCGCACACTTCGCCATCAACCGCATGCCTTCAAAGCCGGCGCGAGGATCGCGTGCCTACCTGCGGCCCGGGCAGAAAGCCGCTGCAATCACGGGTTCCGTTGTTGAGGGGCCGGTTCGTCCCTGAGTGTAGAGGCTC
>JADFIM010000137.1 GCA_022566725.1 Planctomycetota bacterium | reverse complement strand
CCATTGGTCCTGGTGCCGACGCTTTGGGTGCTGCTTGCCTCTGCGCCCGGCGATCGTGCGATCGAGGTGTCGATCCGCCAATTGGGTAAAGCCGTGGCGCCGCGCGGCGATGGCCGCCACCTGTTGCTGCTGTCTTCCCTCCGCCAGCTGCGCGACGCAAGCCTGAGACCGTTTTTCCAGCAACTGGCGCAGCACGGTGAACCGCCGGTTCGGGTGCACGCGATCCTGGGCTTAGCCGAGATCAACGAATCCGGCCAAATTGACCCCCGGCTGATCGCGCAGCTCGACTCGCCGATGGCAAGGCACCTGGTGATTGCAAGTGCCCTGGATATGGAACTGATCGACTCCGGCCGGATCAATGAGCTGCTGCGTTTGGACGATTTGGAGCCGAAGTCCCGCGTGCTGCTACTGGCCGAGCTTGTCGCCCGCGGCGAACCGGTCCAGACGCACACCCTGACCCGGCTGGCGGGAAGCCAAAACCTGGCGACCGCGGCCCTGGCGGCGTGTGTTGCGGCGCAGATGGGCGACGACGCCGCCTTGAGCTCGTACCGCGCGCGCGTTGATACCGTCCGGGGCAGCGACCGCACCCGGCATCTGTTGGAAATCTTCGACGCCATCGCTGCGCGCAAGCTCACGGCCGTCGTCGATTGGGTGGTGCAGACAGTCAAGGAGCCCAACGCCGATCCAGACGTCGTCGCCAAAGGCATCTCGACGGTTCTCGCATTGGACGCGGCTCGCGGCGTTCGGCTGTGGAGCCGTGCCCTGGGAGATGACCCGCCATATGACAAATGCGTTCGCTACGCTCATCTCCTGCTGGCGTCGGGATCACGGGTGCCGGCCTCGGCCTACGATCACCTCCCCGGGGGCGATGCAGTGATCGACCTGTTGGTGCGAGCGGGTAAAGCGATCTCCAGCGGCGCCGACCCCACCGGTGCTTTGATCGAACTGGTGGAACTTGGTCATCGCCGCACGACGTGGCGGGTGATGAACATCGTCGAGAACATAGACGATGAACAAGCCGCCCGCGTGTACCTGCATCTCATCAACAGCGTCGAAGGCGAATCGCGAGGCCGTGATAGCCGGGCCGAGATAGCGACGATCGCGGCCGCCCGCCTCTTTAGAATCGATTCCGACGCGCTGTCCAATCGGCTCCTGCATGCGGAAGATGACAGCCTCACCCAACAGGCGATCTTGATGGGGCTGCTGGAATCACCGTCACCCGCAGCGGGCGACGCTGCACGCCTGATCAAGCGCATCGGATTCGGGCGGGCTGACTCACTGGCCATGCTTCTCATCGCCAAGCACACCCCGCGCCTCACCGCCGATGAACTGCAAGAGCTTGGGGTGATCGCGTCGGGCGGCGGCCGTGTCTCGGACATGCTGCAGATGCAGGCCGCATGGCTGTACCTCAAGCACACGTCCACGATCGAACGGGCGCTGGTCGAGACCTTTGCGACGGCCCCACCACCTTGAACGTGCGATACGCGAGCTGTGCCGTGTCCGAACCCATACCCCTCAGCCAACCCGATATCACCGAAGCGGAGATACGCAGCGTCGTCGCGACGCTGCGCAGCGGTCGGCTGAGCCTCGGTCCACGATTGGAGGAGTTCGAACACCTTCTCACCCAGCGTGTTGGGCGGCGCCACGGTATCGGCGTGAGTTCGGGGACCTGTGGCCTGCACCTGAGCCTGGCTGCACTGGGCGTCGGGCCCGGCGACGAGGTCATTACGCCTGCCTTCAGCTTCGTCGCCTCGGCCAACTGCATCCTGCATGTGGGAGCCACACCGGTCTTCGTTGATTGCGATCCCCGCACATTGAATATGCGCTGCGAAGAGGTCGAGAAGCGAATCACGCCGAAGACCAAAGCAATCGTCGCGGTGGAGGTGTTCGGCAATCCAGCGGGGATGGCTGATCTGGCCGCGCTGTGCGCCAAACACGAGATCCCTATGGTCGAAGACTGCTGCGAAGGTCTTGGCGGCCGGGCGGGCGATGAGCCGATCGGAAGCTTCGGCCGGGTCGCTGTGTTCGGCTTCTATGCGAACAAGCCGATCACCACCGGCGAAGGCGGCATGATCGTCACCCACGACGACCGCATCGCCGATCTCTGCCGATCGATGCGCAACCAGGGTCGAGCCGCCGGCTCGATCGAAGCCGGCCAGGGACTGGGATCATGGTTGGCGCACGAGCGCTTAGGCTACAACTTCCGCCTCAGTGAGATACACGCAGCGCTGGGCGTGGCGCAGATGCGCCGCTTGAGTGAGCTCATCGAAGCCCGCCAGCGCGTCGCCGCCGCCTACACCCGCCGGCTCATGGGCCACACCGATCTGATCCTGCCCACCGTCGAGCCCGACACCTTTATGAGCTGGTTCGTCTACGTCGTGCGGCTCAGCGACCGGTTCAGTGCCAAGGACCGCGACTACATCATCAACGGGCTCCGGCGGCACGACGTGGGCGCAGGCGATTATTTTCCGCCGATCCCCCTCCTGCCGTTCTACCGGCAGCGCTTCGGCTATGAACCCGGCGATTTCCCCGTCGCCGAATCGGTCGGCCACCGCACGATTGCACTGCCGTTCTTCACTCGGCTGACGGATCGCGAGGTCGATCTGGTCTGCCAGACGCTGGAGGTGATGATGACCCGCATCACCTTCGCGCGAAGCTGAAAAAGAAGGCGTGAGGCATTGGGAGCTTGGCAGCCGCGGATGCATTTCCGCGCGACACGTGATCGTACTGACGGCGCAAGCGCGCCACGTGCGGGTCACCTCCTGCTGCAGATCCTCGCCTCGCCAGCGCCGCGAGAGCGTGTTGGGGTGTGGCAACCGTGGCGGACGCGCCTGCGCTGGCCAGTGGCGCGCATCACACGCCCAACACAACGGCCGATCATGCAGGATCACCCAGAGTCCGACGATCAAAATGGTTCGCAGGTCGAAGGTCAAACGGCCCAGATGTTGCGGCGCGGGCGCCAGCAACGACAGTACAATGTTCCAGACGCGGCCTGCCATGGCCAGGTACCACCTGCTGAGAGTCCACAACACGAAACAGAGGTACAAGTCTGGAAGGCCGCTGGTCTTATGGCAACCCCCCAAGCCCGGGCGTCGTGCAATTTGTTCGGCTGCTCACGGCTTTACACCTCGCCGTCGAAGATGGTAAACACGTAGGCTGAACCGTACCATGTGTTCATGGCGTTGAGTGACACCGATCGTCGCCTTTGTGATCTGATCAAGGCGCGGGCTGACCTGCTGCTGCAACAGTTGGCCGAGCATGTGGCGATCCCGACCGGCAGGAACTACACGCCGGGGTTGAATCGCTATCGCGATCTCGTCACCGGCCGGCTGTCAGCGCTGGGAGCGGTCATCAAGCACATACCGGGGGAGCCGCGACCCAAGTGGCTCGATACACCCGGCGAATCGAGCGCGGGTACATCGATCCCGCCGACGTTGGTGGCCAAGCATCGTGTCGATTCCGCAACCCCGAGAATCCTGATCGTCGGGCACCTCGATACTGTGCATGATCCCGAGGATGCCTTCTGCGAGCTGACGGTGTCGTCCGACGGGAAGATCGCCACGGGTCCGGGCGCGGTGGATATGAAGGGTGGCGTGTTGATTGCCGTCACCGCGCTGGAGATGCTCGCCGAGGCGGGCGTCGAGCTGAACTGGACGATGTTACTGAACAGCGATGAAGAAACGGGGTCATTCCATAGCCAAGCGGTGCTACGCGAAGCCGCGAGCGGCCATGATTTGGGCATCGTGCTGGAGCCGGCCCTGGCAGACGGGGCGCTGGTTATTGAGCGCGTGGGCTCCGGGCAGTTCATGGTCGAGGTGTTTGGGCGATCAGCCCACGCGGGGCGCGATTTCACAAAAGGCGTGAGCGCCGTCAACAAGCTTGCTGAGATTATCATTGTCTTGGCCCAGATGGCGAGGCCCCCAAGCGGCGTCGTGGTCAACGTGGGCCCGTTGCAGGGTGGTCCGGTTACGAACACCGTGCCCGACTACGCCGCGGCCTGGGGCAACGTGCGCTACGCCGATGCCGATGCGGGCGCCCGGCTCGCCGCGGCGATCGATGCGCTGGCTACGGCCGATGATGCACTGCCGCGAGTAGTGGTGCACCGCTGTTGGAACCGCCCACCGAAGCCGACCACCGAAGCGGTGCGCGGCTTTGCCGAGGCGGCGCGGGCCGTTGCGGAGGATCTCGGGCCGGCGCACCGTGGGCTGCCGTTTGCCTCCGCCGGAGGTGTGTGCGACGGCAACAACTTGCAGGATGCAGGCTTGGCGACGATCGACAGCCTCGGTGTCCGCGGGTGCAACCTGCATCGAAACGATGAGTACGTCGAAGTGGCCAGCCTGGTCGAGCGATGTCAACTGCTGGCGGCGCTATTAGCGCGACTGGCCCAGGGACGCGCGCATATTCCTTGCGAACGTGACCCTGCGACTGCGGTGGGCGGTGGCGGGCGTCGATAATCACGTTTGACCGCCGCATAGCGAGGGTGTGTAGGATGAGTGATCGGCATCGCGCGGTGCGCCTATGGACAGAGACCCGCACATGACCTCGGGCACATCTGAGATTTCATCCGCGAGCGCCTTTGCGGACTGCCCGCCCGTCGCGGAGGCGGTGGACATGATTGTGCGCGAGCTGGTCGAAGCCCGGTCGTTGATCACGGGTGTGCGGCCCCCGGCGCCTGAGTTGGCCGCGTCATACGAGGCGCATCTCGCCCGGCAAACGCAGATCAAGGGCAGGCCGCCTGTGTATCCGTATGTCGGTTGCGGCCTCGGCCACGGCCCGCTTGTGCAACTGGCTGACGGGTCGGTGAAGTGGGACATGATCAGCGGCATCGGCGTGCACGCATTCGGCCACAGCGACCCGGACCTCGTCGCGACCGCCCTGCGGGCCGCGCTGAGCGACACCGTCATGCAGGGCAACCTGCAATTCAACACCGAGGCGATTGAGTTCGCTGAACTCCTGCTGGCCGAAGCGGCCCGAACATCGCGGCTGGAGCACTGCTTTGTCATCAACTCAGGCGCGTTGGCCAACGAATCGGCGTTGAAGCTGTGCTTTGGGCACAATGCCCCGGCCGATCGGGTGTTGGCGTTCGCGCACGGGTTCGCTGGTCGAACCACGACGTTGGCGCAGATCACCGATTCGAGCGCGGGTCGGGTGGGCATCCCGCTCACTGTCGGCGTGGATTACGTACCGTTCTATGACCCCGAACACGGCGATGATTCGATCAAGGAGACTCTCAACGGTCTCCAGCAGGTGATCGAGCGTTACCCAGGCGGGCACGCCTGCTTCGTGATGGAGTTGGTGCAGGGTGAGGGGGGCTTCAACGTGGCCCCGCGCGAGTTCTTCGTGGGGCTGATGGAACTGTGCCGCGACAATGGCATCGCGGTGTGGGTAGACGAGATCCAGACGTTCGGCCGGACGTGCGAGATGTTCTACTTCGAGCAGCTCGGCGTGGGCGACTACGTTGATGTCGTGACGGTGGGGAAGTTGAGCCAAGCGTGCGCGTGTTTATACACCGCCCAATACAACCCCAAGCCGGGTCTGCTCAGCGCGACGTTCGTCGGGTCCACGGTTGCGCTGCATGTGGGGCGGCGCATTCTCGCGCGGCTGCGCGAGGGCGGATACTACGGCTCCGATGGCCGGATCGCCCGGCTTCAGACAGCTTTCCGCAAGCACATGCAGGCGCTGACCGAACAGCATCCGGACTGGTTTAGGCCGGTGCCGCAGGCCGACGGCCGATCAACGCAACGCGTCTACGATGGAGTGGGGGGGATGATGCGGCTTACGCCGTTTGGAGGTGATCGGTCGAAGATCACCGAGGCGCTGCGCGTGATGTTCGATGAAGGGGTCATCGCCTTTTATTGCGGTCACCAGCCATACCATATTCGTTTCCTGCCCCCGGTCGGCGTCATGCAGCCGCAGCAGTTCGACGACGTGTTTGAGATCATGGAGGCTGCGCTGGCGAGAGCCGCGCAGAGCGAATGACCCCGACCCTGTCCTCCGATCCCTCTGCTTCTTCCCTAATCCCTAATTCCTGACCTCTCATCCCTTTCTTCACATGTTTCTCATCCGCCAGGCCACCATTGACGATGCCCCCACGCTGCTGAAGCTGGCGAAGATGGTGCATTTCATCAATCTGCCGGCGGACCCGGAGATCATTCGCAGCAGAATCGTGTGGTCACGCAAGAGCTTCGCCGGCCAGGCGACCAGCCCGCGCGAGCGGCAGTTCATGTTTGTGATCGAAGAGACCGGAACAGGCAACGTGATCGGAACATCGTCGATTGCTTCGTGCATCAGCTGGCCCGGCCGGCCTCATACATACTTGCAACTTCGCAAGCGCGAGCTCTACAGCACGGACCTGCAGACCGGGCAAGTGCATCTGACCTTGAAGCTCGGCAACGACGAATCCGGGCCGAGCGAGATCGGCGGTCTTGTGCTCGGGCCATCATATCGCGGGCACCAGGAGAAGCTCGGTATGCTCCTGAGCCTCATTCGCTTCCACCTCATCGGGCTGCACCGCGAGTGGTTCTCCGACCGCATCATTGCGGAGATGATGGGGCCGTTGACGCCTGACAGCCGCAACTTGTTTTGGGAGGCGTTCGGCCGGCGGTTCATCAATCTGACCTTCGCGGAGGCTGATCTGTTCTGTCAGCGCTCCAAGGAGTTCATCACTTCCCTGCTCCCCAAGCAGGAGATTTATGTCTCGCTGCTGCCGCCCGATGCCCGCAATACGATCGGGAAGGTCGGCCCAGAGACGGAACCGGCCAAGAAGCTTCTCGAAGGGATCGGCTTTCGCTATTGCGGCCATGTCGATCCGTTTGATGGCGGCCCATACCTTGAAGCGCAGATCGACGAGATCGATCTGGTCAAATCGACCAGAGAATGCCGGCTCGGAGAGCCCGTGGATGACGGGCCGAACGCCGGCTTTGTGAGCGTGAATCGGGAGGCGGGCTTTCGGGCGGTCAGAACGCTGTATGCAGAATCTGCGGGGGTGGTGTCGATCCCGCCGGAGGCAGCGGAGCTCTTGGGAGCCCATGCGGGTGATGTCATCGGCCTGACGCCGATGCCGGCGCCGGTCGCGGCGCGGCTGAGCCCGTCCAAGGCCGATGCGCCCGCTCAACGACGCGCCACCTCCGCCGCCGGGCCCGAGGCCGTCCCGTGATCGACCTCCTGAAGCACCCGCCAAGCAGCTACATCAACGGCCGATTTGAGCCGATCCCAGGCGATGACCTCGTGTCGACCGATCCCACCGAGCCGGATCGGATCATCTGGCAGGGCTCGCCGTCCGTGGATCATGTGGACCAGGCGATCCAGGCCGCGCGCCGTGCGCTGGACGAGTGGTCCGCGCGCCCTATGAATGACCGGGCGGACATGTTGCGGCGCTGGCAGCAGATCGTCGCCTTGCACGCCGAGCGCATCGCCGAAGTCATCACCGACGAGATGGGCAAGACCCTGGCTGAGGCTCGCCTGGAGGCGAAGGGGCTGGCCGACAAGGTCCGGATCACGCTGGACGAGGTCAGCCTCAGCCGGGTTCGGGAGTACGAGGTGAGCGTGTCGGCGTCCCGTGCGGGTCATTGCCGCTTCAAGCCGCATGGGGTGATGGCTGTCCTCGGCCCGTTCAACTTTCCCGCCCACCTTCCCAACGGTCATTTCGTGCCGGCGCTGCTGCTGGGCAACACGGTTGTCTTCAAGCCGTCCAAGCAGACCCCGGCCGTGGGGCAACTGCTTGGGGAGCTCATGGACGAAGCAGGCGTCCCGCCGGGGGTGTTCAACATGATTCACGGTGGTCGGGGCGTCGCGCCGGCCCTGGTGAGCCACGACGGCATCGACGGCATTCTGTTCACGGG
>JADFIM010000136.1 GCA_022566725.1 Planctomycetota bacterium | reverse complement strand
CAGGCTCATGTTCATGGCCTACGTCTCCACTGACGCCCCCGAGCGCGAAGCGGGCGAGCAGGCCGAGCAGGAGGTGGCCGACTGGCTCATCGACCTTCACAAGCGCGAGGATCTCTACGGCGCGGTCAAGGCCTACGCCGCCACGTTGCCCCGGCTGCGGGGCGAGCAGAAGCGCCTTCTCAAGCACACGCTGCGCGACTACCGCCGGGCGGGGATGGAGCTCGAGCCCGAGAAGCGCGACCGGCTCAAGGTCGTCCAGAAGGAGATCACCCGTCTGAGCATCGAGTTCGAGAAGAACATTCGCCAGGACGAGACGCGGGTGCCGCTTACCCGCGCCGAGCTGGGCGGCCTGCCGGACGAGTTCTTCGCCAACCCGAGCCTGAACCGTTCGGGCAGCCTCTACCTGGTGAGCCTGGCCTACCCGCAATTCCTGCCGATCCAGGACTACTGCGACAACGAGACCACCCGGCGCAAGACGTGGGTGGCCTACAAGCGTCGCGGCGGACGAAAGAACGTGCGGGTGCTCGAGCAGATCCTGCGGCTCCGCGCCGAGGCGGCGGACCTGCTCGGCTACGCCCACCCGGCCGATTTCGAGATCGAGATCAAGATGGCGAAGAACGCCGACAACGTGCTGGATTTCTACAAGAAGCTGCGACCCCTCGTTCGCGCCAAGGCGCTGCGGGACTACGAGGAGCTGCTGAGCGCCAAGCGCGAGCATACCGGCGACCCGCATACGAAGCTCTACCCCTGGGACAGCTCCTTCTACACGAACTACCTCAAGAAAACCAAGTACGCGGCGGATTCGGAGAAGGTGCGCGAGTACTTCCCGCTCGACCGCGTGGTCGACGGGCTCTTCTCGATCACGCAGTCGCTCTACGGGCTGGAGTACCGCGAGGTGACCGAAGCCGCCGAGTCTGCGGGCCGGCCGATCTGGCACGAGAGCGTGCGGCTCTTCGAGGTGTGGGACATGGCCACCGGGGAGATGCTGGGCGAGTTCTACATCGACATGCACCCGCGGGAGAACAAGTACGGCCATGCGGCCCAGTGGGGCCTCGCCCAGCACAAGGTGTGGTCGGACGGGACGGTGACCAAGCCGCTGGCGGCCCTGGTCTGCAACTTCAGCGAGCCGACGGACGAGCGCCCGTCGCTGCTGACCCACGATGAGGTCGAGACGTTCTTCCACGAGTTCGGCCACTGCCTGCACACGATCCTCAGCGAGGCCCGCTACTTCTCGTTTGCCGGCACGAGCGTCGAGCGGGACTTCGTGGAAGCGCCGTCGCAGATGTTCGAGAACTGGGTGTGGGATGCCGACGTGCTGCAAACGTTCGCCCGTCACTATGAGACCGGCGAGCCGTTTCCGCAGGACCTTCTTGACGGCATGATCAAGGCCCGCCACCTGGGCTCGGGAATGCTCGCCGAGCATCAGTTCTATTACGGCCTGGTGGATCTGGCCTATCACACCGATCCCGACGGCGAGGTGGATACCACCAAGATTCAGGCTGACCTCTTTCGCGAGGTCGAGCTGTACGAAGAGGTTCCCCAGACGTACTTCCAGGCTGCGTTCGGCCACCTGACCGGATATCAGGCGGGCTACTACGGCTATCAGTGGTCGCTGGTGTATGCCTGCGACATGTTTGGGCGGTTCAAGGAGCTGGGCCTGCTCGACCCCGAAGCGGGGCTGTACTACCGCAGAAAGATCCTCGCCCGCGGTGGGGCCATGGACGGTCTGGACTTGGTGAGGGACTACCTCGGTCGGGAGCCCCGGATGGACGCGTATCTGGAGCACCTGGGGTTGAGCCGGTGAGCCGGATCGAACACTCCCGCCGAGCGGCCCAACACGGGGTCTGACCCCCTTTTTCGGGCCCGCCCTGAGGCGTGAAGCTCGAATCGACGATGCAGAACCGATTCACCGTCAAAGATTTCTTCTACGTGGTCATCGGGCTCGTCATCTGCCTGTTGTTGTTTCTCAACATGGTCAAGACGAACCGTGAGGTTGAGGTGTTGGACAGGGTGCAGCGGGCCCTGAAGCAGCAGAACACGACGCTGGGCAAGTTGCAGCGTGCGATCGCCGGCGTCAGCGCGGGCGCCCGGAACGACGCGGCAACCTTCCAGGAAGGTTCGCCGGACGGCGTTGATCCACGCGAGCCCCCGCCGGCCCGTACGCCCAGCGGCCCGGATGATGAGCCGTTCCAGGAGAACGTCGCCGCGCTGCCCAGCTATCAGCCGGGGGCGGACATCGCGTTCAGTTCAGCGAGCCCCGCGGTGAATCGACATGGGATGGCGCAGCAGTGGCAAACCGGGCCCGATGCCGAGCTACCCGAAGATTTCACGCCCGGCGATACGCTCATCCTGGTCTGGAACGCCCAGCCGCAAACACTCACCCCGTTTGTTTCACGCGACGCCTATGCCGCTCGCCTCTCCCACGAGATCTTCGAGCCGCTGTGTTGGGTCAATCTCGAACGGCCGTTTGAGTATGTACCCGGTCTGGCCCGCTCATGGGAAGTGAGTGAAGACGGCCGGGAGTTGATCTTCCACCTGTTCCCCAACGCCGTTTGGTCGGACGGCGAGCCCGTCACCGCGGACGATGTGATCTTCACCTTCGACCTGGTGATGAATGACGAAATCGATGCGCCGCATCTGCGCGCCTATCTGAAGGAAAACCTTCAGCAGTGGTACGCGCTGGACAGCCACACCGTCCGTTTCCACATGAAGGACACCTACTTCGATGCGGTGGGCATCTGCGGCAACTTGCTGTGGATCCTGCCCGAGCACGTCTATGGCGACCTTGATCCCCAGACGTATAACACCAGGGTTCGCCAGCTGTGTGTCGGCTCGGGGCCGTGGGTGCTCGACTCGTGGACGAAAGGCGATCAGCTCGTTCTGGCCCGCAACGAAAACTACTGGGGCCCCAAGCCCGCGCTCAAGAAGCAGATCATCCGTGTCATCATCAGCGAGCTGGCCGAGCTTCAGGAGTTCAAGGCGGGCAACGTGGACCTCATCGGCCCGACGCCCCAGCAGTGGACGCTCAACGCTGACAGTCAATGGCTGGCCCAACGCGGCCGGAGCGTCCTCTATCACTCGCCGCTACGGGGGTATTCCTACATCGGGTACAACCTCCGGCTGGCGAAGCTTGCCGACAAACGTGTGAGGCAGGCGTTCGCCATGCTGCTTGATCGGCGGGAGATGATCGACACGCTGCGGGAGGGGCTCGGCCGGATCATCACCGGGCCCTTTTATTTCGACGCCGATCAATACGATCAGACGATCGAGCCCTGGCCGTACGATCCCCCGCGCGCCAAGCGGCTGCTTGCGGAAGTTGGCTGGGTGGACCGCGACGGCGACGGGGTGCTGGACGCGGACCTCGACGGCGACGGGATCCGCGAGCAGTTCGAGATCACCTTCCTGATGCCGTCCGGCAGCACCTATGCCCAACGTCTACAACGATATGTGCAGGAGAAATTCCAGCAGGCCGGCATCAAGGTCAATCTCGACCAACTGGAGTGGTCCGTGTTCGAGCAGCGCCTCAGGAACCGCGACTTCGAGATGGTCAGTCTGGCCGCGAACGGGCGTCCGGAAGCCGACCCGTATCCGAACTGGCACTCCAGCCAGGCGGACAACCGTGGCTCCAACGATGTCGGCTTCATGCACCCCGAGGCGGATCGGCTCATCGAAGAGGCCCGTCGCACGCTCGACTACGAGAAGCGGATGAAACTGTGGCATCGCTTCCACCGCATCCTGCACGAAGAGCAGCCCTTCACCTTCCTCTTTACCCAGCCCAGCCTCGCGTTCGTGGACGGGCGGTTCCGCAACGTCCATCACCGGCCGCTTCGTCTGTATACCAGCGAATGGTACGTGCCGCTGGAGGCCCAGCTTCGGTAGTTTTTTTCGTTCGTGACTTGATGCTGACCCGGGTCTTCCTCGTCCGCCGCGGTCCGCCGAGGCGGATCAGACCCGGCTTCGCCCGCTGCCTCGATGCCTTGGTGCCTTCCCGACAGCGCGAAGAAATCAGCCCGCCGATGCACCCACTACACCACGTGCCCGGCAACCGTGGCCGATCTTCGTGCGTAAAGCCTGCCGGGGCGAGATTCCGTCGGCGGCCGCCGTGCTGTGGTGGGGCTTGACCGGGCGGGCGTACGGCAGGAGACTGACTAGCTTCGCCGATTCTCGGCTTCTATTGGTGGTCCCGGCCGGTCCGATAGCCGGCCGAGGCGAAGGTAAATTCGACCCGCTTGGGAGGTAGAGACCGATGGCCGCACGTTCAACCGCTGGGACCGGCGTCGTGGTATCACTGGTCGTGTTCGTGCTCTGCGCCGTCTTTCTGCTGATCCTGTCGATCGTGTTCTACACCGGCCAGACCAAGGCCGCTCAATCCAATGTGGAAGCACAAGCCGCCCTTGCGAAATTCGTCACGCGCGAACAGCAGAACCGTGATCAGATCAAGGCGCTGGTAGCCAAAGCCGAGCACGGGCCCTCAGTCGTGCAACAACTGCAGCGCGAGTATCAGGAGCTGATGGGGTACGTCTCCGGCAATCCCGGCAACACGTTCGCTGCACTGCAAAGTGAGCTTGTGCGTTTCGGCGTGCCGCCCGAAGGCGAGAGCGTCAGGAACGTTCTGCAGACGCGCGTTCAGAACCTCAGGAACACACAAAACGATCTGGACAGCCTCACCACGAAGCTCACCGACCGGGGGAACGAAATATCGGAGCTTCGCGCCCGCGCCCAACAGGTGCAACAAGATCACCTGGAGCAGCTCGACGCGGTGCGCAGCGGGATCGCCGAGTATGGCGAGGCGGCCGAGGAGTATCGCCGCGAGGTTGACGAGGCGAAGAACGATTACTTCGGCGCGATCGATAGATTGCGTGACGAGTTCGAAGGTCAGATCGCCGGCCTTGAGAACGAGAAGGATACCTTGTACCAGCAGGTCGCCTCGCTGAAAGGACGTGTGGATGAGTTGCAGGCGATCTTGAGTAGGTCCCGCCTGCGGGCGGAGAACCCCGCCATGCTCGTGGACGGTCACATCATCGACGCCGCCGGATCAAGCGACCGGGTCTTTATCGACCGCGGCAGGCAACACCGAATCGTCCTGGGCATGACATTTGAGGTGTATGACCGCGACTCGGCGATCAGGGTGAATCCGAACACCGGCGACCTGCCGCGCGGCAAGGCGAGCCTGCAGGTGATCAGAGTCGCCGACACCACCTCAACCTGTAAGATCACGCGGACCGTGCCCGGCCGGCCGGTGGTCCGCAACGATGTGATCGCCAACGCCGTCTATGACCCCAATTACGTCTTTCGATTCCTCGTGCACGGCAAGTTCGACGTTGACGGTGACGGCAGACCATCTGAAGGTGATGCGGAGTATCTGCGAAGTCTCATCATCGACTGGGGCGGGTCCGTGGTGACCGGCGAGCAGCTTCCGGGCGATCTGGATTTCCTGGTGATGGGTGTCGCGCCGCCGCTGCCTCCGCCGCTGGCCGCGAACGCCTCACAGTTTCAGATCGACGACTGGGTTCGCAAGCGCCGCGCGCATGAAAAGTACCAGGAGCTGTTCACCCAGGCCCGCGAAGCCCAGATACCCGTGCTCAACTCGAACCGCTTCTTCATCCTCATCGGGCACACCGAGCGGTAGCGGTCAACCCACAGCGCAAACACATTGTGATACGTTCATAGCCGTCCGCCGGCGGCGGACATTTCCGCGGGCTTGCATTGTCGCGCAATTCCCCCGCGTATTCATGCCCGGCTATGATCGTTGTTTCGCGGGCGGGCCTGCCCCGCCGCGAGAGATCGGAATCGCAAGACTCGATACCCCGAAGCAGCGACTGTGGCCAGGAACCAACCAGCGATCGTCGTATGGAGCCAGTACTTGGCGCTGCGGGCAGTTGCCGGGTTCATGCACTGCTTCAGCGTCGAGCAGAACCTTCAGACCGCCGCAGACGTCGGCTCGCTGTTCTACCGCTTCAGCCCTAGGCATCAGCAGCGCGCCAAGCGCAACATCGCCCTGAGCTTCCCCACCTGGCCGGCCGAACGCGTCGCCGAGGTCGCCGAGCGCTCGCTGCGCCACATGTTTCAACTGTTCATGGTCGATGCGGTGATCATGCCTCGCCGCATCACCGCTTCGTCCTGGCCGAGCTATGTGCGCATCGGCCCCCTCAGAGGCTTGATGGATCGACTGGTCCGCGGGGAACCGCTGATCTTCCTTACCGGGCACTTCGGCAACTGGGAGTTGCTCGGGTACACGCTGGCGGTGATCGGGTATCCGCTGTATGCCCTGGCCAGACCCTTGGACAACCCGCTGCTGAACCGTTGGGTCATGGGCATCCGCGAGGCACGGGGCATGCGCATCATCACCAAGTGGGGCGCGACTCCGATTCTGCAGGGTGTTCTGGAGTCGGGGGGGCGGGTGGCATTTATCGCCGATCAGAATGCCGGCGACCAGGGCCTTTTCGTGCCGTTCTTTGGGCGACTCGCCTCCAGCTATAAGTCGATCGGCCTGCTGGCCATGCGGTACCGCGTGCCGATCGTTGCGGGCTTCGCTCGGCGGCTGGACGGGCGGTTCAAGTATGAGCTGACGTGTGCAGACGTCATCAGTCCTCAGGATTGGGTCGATCAGCCCGACCCGCTCTTCTACATCACCGCCCGGTATAACCGGGCCATGGAGCAGATGATCCGAAGCGCCCCGGACCAGTATCTCTGGGTGCACCGCCGCTGGAAGAGCCGCCCCCGGCACGAACGCCTCGGCCGGCCGGTGCCCAGCCGATTGATCGCCAAGCTGCATTCGCTGCCCTGGTTGACCCAGACAGACATCGATTTGATTGTGCAGCGGTCAAACGAGGCCGCACGGGAACGGGATCTCACGGCCCGACATTGACCGGCGGGTCCTGGCGGGGATACTTAGACCAAAGAGAATGAATCACCGAGACCACCAAGAGCACTAAAGCAATATTTACAGAGGAAACGAAGCGGACCACTATGCCGACCGCACGACTTCAAGGCAAGAAGATCCTCATCGTTGACGACGACGAGGACATCCTCGGCAGCATCGACCTGGCGATGCGGGCCGAGGGCGCGACGACCACGATGGTCGTTGACGGCAACACCGCTGTGAGCGCGTGTCGCAGCGGTGCCCCCGACGCCATCGTGTTGGACATGATGCTTCCGAAGCGGTCCGGATTCCTGGTGCTGGAGACGATCAAACAGGAACCCGACCCGCCGGTGATCGTGATGATCACCGCTAACCAGGGCAAGCGCCATATGGCCTACGCAGAGTCGATCGGCGTGGACGCGTATCTCGTCAAGCCGGTGCCGTTGCAGCGACTGGTGGAGACCTTGGTCCGACTGCTCCAAGAGGCTGCAGACGGAAGCCGCGAAGAAGACGACCCGGAAGCTCAAACTTGACTCGACCACCCCAGTCATCGAGGCGAGCGCCGTGATGGCTGGAGCCGAATCCATCACCGACCAGACCGATGCCCCCCGACAGTTCGTCATCCTCTCCCGCGAGGAGCCGGCCGGGGGGAGCGGGCTGGCGCCCATCGGCCCTCGCCGCGACATCCTGCGCAATCTGGCCGACTGCAACACCGGCCCGGAACGCAACGGCGCCGACGACGTGCTGCACGGGCCGGGCATTCAGATCGAACTGACCCCCAACCAGAATCCCATCACCCAGATGCTGGTGACGGTCACGGAGGAGGAGATCGGCTGGTTGGTGCTGGCCAGGCTCATCAAGGCGTTTCACTGGAAGCTGCTCGACCCCAACACCGGGCGCGAGCTGAGCCCACAAGCCGATTCGGCACCCGCGCCCCCTAACCCCTAACCCCTAACCCCTAACTCCTGACCCCTGACTCCTGACTCCTGACTCCTGTTCCCTGATGCTCGAGAGGATCATCTCCGG
>JADFIM010000135.1 GCA_022566725.1 Planctomycetota bacterium | reverse complement strand
GACGCGAACGTGTACGGCACGATATTCGGCGGGGTGATCCTCTCTTATATCGACCAGGCGGGATTCATCGAAGCCCGCAAGCACGGCCTGCACCGGTGGGTCACCGTCTCGATCGAAAAGGTCGATTTCCGCGCGCCGGTCCTCATCGGCGACGTGGTGAGCTTCCTCACCTCGACAGAATCGACCGGCACGTCATCGGTGAAGGTGCGGGTCCGCGTCGAGGCCGAGCGCTACCGCAGCGGTCAGACCGTGCCCGTGACCGAGGCGAGGCTGACCATGGTCGCCATCGACGCGGCCGGCAAACCGATCCCGTTCAACTCGCCGCCCAGCGTCGGGCCGAAAGACCGCGAGCAGCCAGCTTCATGAGCGAGCCACTGCGATTAGGCGCACTGATCAGCGGCGGCGGGCGCACGCTCATGAACATCCTTGATCGCATCGATGAGGGATCACTGCGCGCGTCGGTAGAGCGCGTCATCTCCTCACGGGCCGATGTCACCGGCGTCAAGCTGGCCAAGCAGCGCGGCCTCGACGTGCGTATCGCTGCCCGGCGCGATTTCGCCGCCGAGCACGACATGCATGATGCGATCACCGCCTGGCTGGTCGAGGGGCGAGTTGATCTTGTGTGCCTGTGCGGGTATCTGCGCTGGCTACGTGTGGATGAGCCGTTCCAAGACCGAGTGCTGAATATACATCCGGCGCTGCTGCCGGACTTCGGGGGTAAAGGCATGTACGGCCTGAGCGTGCACCGAGCGGTGCTCAAATCGCGGCGGCGAATCTCCGGCTGCACGGTCCACTTTGTGGATGATCAGTACGACCATGGGCCGATCATCCTCCAACGGGTCTGCCCGGTCGTGCCGGATGACGACGCGCACAGCCTCGCCGCTCGCGTGTTCGAAGAGGAATGCCTAGCCTACCCGGAAGTGATCCGCATGTTCGCCGATGGACGATTGCAACTTGTCAACGGGCGCGCGCAAATCAGCGCCAACACAGAATAATACTTGCCTCCGGCTGTAACGCGGTTAGATTTGGCATGTAACGCCAATTCACCGACGGCGCTTGGAGGCGGAAGATGGACAATACAGCGAGGCTGGGGCGCCTGGCGGCGATAATCATCGCTGCGCTGCTGTGTGGCGAGGCTTGGGGTCAGACGAGCGCGATCCGACGCGAGATCTACAGCCGGCTAGACAGCCACGACAACGCGCGGGCGGCAGAGTTGATTGAAGCGCATCTCCAGCAGACCCCCGATGATGCGGTGATGCTCTATAACGCGGCATGCGTCCGATGCCGGCTGGGGGAGCCGGACCTCGGCGCGTCCTATCTGATCCGGGCGGTCAAGGCGGGCTTTGCTGATTTCAGTCATATGCGTCGCGATCCCGATCTGCGCCCCATCCGCGGCCATTCCATCTTTCAGGCCATTCTCGCCGCTCGCGACGCCGCGGACCAAATGCTCGCTGAACGGCGGGTGGAACGATGGAGGGGCAATCACCCCGGCGACGCCTATCAATACGAAACCGACGTCGCCTACCGCATCAATTACATTACCGCACTGCCGGCGCGTGCCCGTCAAGAGATGCGCCGGATGCTCGAAGATCAGGCTGCCGTTCTGAACGAAACGCTCTTCGAGGGACCGCAGCGGCACTACGTGCTCGTCGCGGTCCCGACGGCCGAAGACTTGCGCCAAATGTTCGACGAGCCCGGAATCTGCGGTGTCTACACCCATCGTAGCCGCGAATTGATCACGAGTGACATCGGGCGGTCGCTTCGCCACGAGTTCGTACACGTGCTTCATCACAGCCACATGGATGAGCTGGGGCAGCAGCACCCGCTTTGGATTCAGGAGGGGATCGCCTCGCTGTATGAGGACTACCGGCTCGACGCCGGCGGTGTGATCGAGTACGTGGCCAACGACCGTCACAACATCGCCAAGAAGCTGGCTCGGACTGGCCGTCTCATGCCCTGGCTTCAACTGGTCGCACTCTCACCGCGCCAGCTGCGGGTCGAGGCGGCTCGCGTCTATCCGCAACTGCGATCAATCTTCCGGTTCATCGCCGAGCAGGACCGGCTCCAGGCGTGGTACCGCAGCTATATTGACCGCTTCGATCAAGACCCTTCCGGAATCCAAACCCTGGAGAGGGTTTTCGACCGGTCGCTGGAAGACATCGAGGCTCAATGGCAGCGATGGCTCCACCAGCAGCCAGTGATCGTCTCTGGAGCGATGCTTGGCGCGGCACAGCGACCATCGGAGCCGGGCGGCTCGGTGGGCACCGATGAGGGCTAGGCTATCATCTATCATCATGGGCACACTTCGCCTGCATATCGTTGCCCTGGTGGTGCTGGCGTCACTGAGTTACGCCGGCCTCTCCCCGGCGTCGGCGGCTCCGATCTCGCTTGAGCGGCAGATCTTCCGCAGCTTCGATCAGGCCGACTACGCTCGCGCAGCTGAACTGATCGAGCTGTACCTGAAAGAATCCCCCAACGACGCGGTCATGCTCTACAACGCCGCGTGCGCCTACAGCCTGCTGGGCGAGCGCGATCGAGCCGCGTCCTTCCTGCTGCGGGCGGTGAAGGCGGGGATGAACGATCTCGGCCAGATCGTGCGAGATCCGGACCTCGCGGCTATCCGCGATCATCCCACCTACATTGCCGTCCTTGAAGCGCTTGACCGGACGGCGAATCGCCAGGCCCACGCGACCCTCGATCAGTGGCGAAACACCTACGGCAAAAAGCTTTACCGTTACGAGCGGGACACACAGCGCCGCATCGCTTATGCCACCGCGCTGGACCCGAGGTCGCAACAGGAGATGCGGCAGATGCTCGAGCGCCAAGCCGATCAACTGCTCGAAACCCTGTTTGAGAGGTCGCCGAAATCATTCCTGCTTATCGCAGTTCCCACCCCGGACGACGCCGACCGCCTCTTCGCGGGCGATCACATCGGCGGCATTTACGACCACGACAAACGGCTGCTCGTCGCCCGGGATATTGGGGGCTCTCTGCGACACGAATTCGTTCACGCCCTGCACTACGCCCACATGGATCAAATTGGGCAGCGACATCCCCTGTGGATTCAGGAGGGTCTCGCTGCGCTGTACGAGGACTACATTCTCCATGAAGACGGCTCGATCGAGTTCACTCCCAACCAGCGCCACAACATTGTGAGAGAGCGTGCCAGGGTCGGCGAGTTGATGAAATGGAAAGACCTGTTCATTATTTCGGAGGATCGATTCATGGCCAGGGCGACTCAGCTCTACCCCCAAGTGCGGTCGATCTTCGAGTTTCTTGCCGATCGAGGCAAGATTGGCTGCTGGTATCGCGCGCTGGTCGCGAACTTCAGCATCGACTCCACCGGCGCCAAGGCCTTTGAAGCGTGCTTCGACATGCCGGTGACGGACATCGAGCGAGCCTGGCGTCTTTGGTTGACGGCCAGGTCCATCGTTGACACCACCATCGCCCGGGGCGATGCGGTCTTGGGCATCGAGACCAGTCGCAACTCAAGCAACGATGGAGTGCTGATCGAGCGCCTTAGGCCGCGATCTGCGGCTCGGCGAGCTCAGCTACGTCTCGGCGATGTGATCGTCTCGGTCGACGACAAGCCAACCCGCTCGATAGCGGAGCTGCGAGCCATTATCGCGTCAAAGAAGGTCGGGGATACAGTGCGGATTCAAGCCCGCCGCAACGGCGAGTATTTCAAAGTTGTTGTGACATTGCGGCCTCTTGAGCCGATGATGTGGTAAGCAGGCGGGCCTTCGGGGTGACCCCCTTGCTGGTATGTTTGAAGGCCTCGGTCCAACGTCCTAGACTACCGCGACGCGCAAGCCCCATTGCCTCGGGGCGCTCTTGTGCCTGGACGAATCGCGATCAATGACGACTACTCCGTCGGCACGCACCTTCTCATCGGATTTCAAGCGTTTCTTCATTCGCGGGCTGGTTGTGCTGCTGCCCTCGGTGCTGACGCTGTGGATCCTGGTTACGGCATATAAGTTTGTGGACAACACCATCGCCGAGCCGATCAACCGCGGCGTCCGCCTCGCGATCAACAATCTGGCACCACACTGGGAAGCCCTCAGTCCGCTCCTTGAGCCCGCCAATGAGGCCGTGGACAATGAGCTGAATCAGCGGCTCGCGGCCGGGGCAGTGGTCACCAGGGAACAGGTCCACCACGAGCTCCGCGAGGCGATCCGAACCGATTCGGCGCTACGCCGGGCCACCATCAAGACCTGGTGGAACAGGCGTTGGTATCTGAACCTGATCGGCCTGATCATCGCCATTGTCGCCGTCTACATCGCCGGGCGGCTGCTGGGGGGATTCTTCGGCCGGCGAATCTACCGGAAGGTCGAAGGGGTCATCACCACCTTGCCGGTGTTCAAACAGGTCTACCCCTATGTGAAACAGGTTGTGGATTTTCTGTTCAGTGACGAGCAGCCGATGAAGTTCAGCCGTGTGGTGGTGGTACAATATCCGCGAAAGGGAATCTGGTCGGTGGGGTTCCTCACCGGCAACACCATGAAATCGATCGCCCGCGAATCAGGCGACGCGGTGACGGTGTTCATCCCAAGCTCGCCCACCCCGTTCACCGGCTACACGATCACCGTGCCTCGCCGGGAGGCCATTGAGGTTCCCATCACCGTCGAGCAGGCGATTCGTTTCGCCGTCACCGGCGGGGTGCTGGTCCCCGACGATCAATCGATCCCGGAAGGCGTGATTCCGCAGATTCCCCCACCACCCGACGCTACCCAGTCCGAGCCCCTTGGGCTGCCCAAAGGGCACAAGACCCCGGAGGCGGCTTCATCAGCAGAAACGGAGATCCAACACGACGCCGGTTAAGGGCCGCGCCGCGACCAGGGAGATCACACATGCAAATCAAGATCAGCAGCAAGCACCTGCCGCTCACTGAAGCCCTCGAAGCATATGCGTCGAAGAAAATCGAGAAGTTTACCCGATACTTCAATCGTGTGCAGCAGGTCGAGGTGGTCATCGATAAGGCCAAGACCGGCTACACTGTCGAGATCATCACTGACGTTGAGCATCATGAGTCGTTCGTCGCAACCAGTACCCATGAAGACCTCTACGCTTGCCTTGATCTGGGCATTAACCGATCGATCCGGCAACTGACGGACCACAAGAGCAGGTTGCGGGACAACAAGCACCACACCCCTATCGGCGGACTCGAAACATGAAGCTGCTTGACATCGTTGTGAAGAAGGCAATCATCCCCAACCTTGCGGCCGCCGAGCGGGATTCCGCCATTGCCGAGGCGATCGATGCGCTGGTCAGTGCCGGAGCGTTGAGCCCCGAGTTGCGCGATGACTTCATCAAGGCCGTCGTCAAACGAGAGAATCGAGGTTCAACTGGTTTTGGTCACGGCGTGGCGGTGCCGCACGTCAAGCATCCATCAATCAGCAAGATGGCCGTGGCCATCGCGGTCAGTCAATCCGGCGTAGAGTTCAACGCCCTGGACAGGCAGCCGGTGTATTCAATCTTCCTCTTGCTGAGCCCCGAAGACCAACCGGAAGAACATCTCGACGCGATGGAGGCAATCTTCGGGAACTTGAGCCAGGAGAGGTTTCGCCGCTTCCTGCGGCAGGCTCGATCGGTAGCCGATATTGTGACCCTCATGGAAGAGGCCGACGCCAAAGCGCCCGTCCGCTGACACCACACCCGCACCGCTTGGATGACGCAGCGAAGCCTGCCTTTCTTTGGTAGGCTTGGAGTATTCGCGCACCTAGGCGTGGGTGGAGTGCATCTGGGTGTCCAAGACCGCCTCGGCCGTTGTCACCGTCACCAACAGACTTGGCCTTCACGCCAGGCCGGCCACCCTGTTCGCCGAGACCGCTTCCCGCAATCAGTCGAACATCACGGTTCGCCGGTGTGATCAGAACGACCGCGTCGATGGCAAATCAATCATGCAAATGATGATGCTCGCCGCAACCCAGGGAACGCAGATCGAGATCTCTGCAAAGGGCTCCGATGCCGAGGCGGCGGTCGATGCCCTCGTGAGTTTGGTCAAGTCAGGCTTCCAGGAAGATTGATCAGCCGAGGCTCGACAACACCGGCCGCTCGACGTGTCCGCCTCCAGCCAGCCGTACCGTCCAACTCGACATTTAGCCGATCACCTCCGCCTTGCGCTCACGGCGCATCAGCGCCTCGATGGCATCGCCCGGCGCAAGACCATCAAACAGAATGGCATACACCGCCAGCGTGATCGGCATCTCCACCCCACGCGCCCTTGCCAACTGAACCACGGAGCGGGTCGTCGCCACTCCTTCGACGACCGAAGCCGTCGAGCTGAGGATCGAATCCAACGATTCGCCGCGACCGATCCGCTCGCCGCAGCTGCGGTTACGACCCTGGGGGCTGAAGCAGGTGGTGGCGAGATCACCAACGCCCGCCACCCCGAAGAAGGTGTCCACCTTGGCGCCCATTGCCGCGCCCAGCCGCGCAATCTCAGCCAGGCCTCTTGCCAACAATGCTGACTTGGCGTTGTAGCCCACCGCCAAGCCGTCGACCATTCCCGCGGCCAGGGCAATCACGTTTTTCGTCGCACCGGCAATCTCCACGCCGATCAGATCATCGTGCCGGTAAATGCGTAGCCATTGGGTGCTGATGAGCTCTTGCACCCGTCGGGCCACCGCCGCGTCCCTTGACGCAGCGACCATCGTCGCCGGCAGCCGCCCGGCCAGCTCCGCGGCGATCGTCGGCCCGCTGAGGGCGCACATCGGCCGGGAGGGATCATCGGGGTCATCGCCGGTCGCGTCTGCGATCACCTGCGTCGGCCGCAGCAGCGTGTCGTTCTCGATGCCCTTGGACACACTCACAACCGGCGCTCCCGTCGGGATATACGGTCCCAAACGCTTCCACGCCGAGCGGATGAACTGAGTGGGAATCGCGTTGACGATGATGCTCGCACCCGCGAGCAGCGCCTCATGATCGGCCGTAACCTCAACGGCCTGCGGCAAGACAAACCCGGACAACCGTCGGGGAGATCGACGGGTGGTGGCGAGCTCACTAATCCGCTCCTCAGACCGCCCCCACAGCCGCACGCCGACGCCGCGCTGGGCAAGCACCCCGGCCAACACCAAGCCCATTTGACCATCACCCACGATGGCGACTTGTTCCCTCATGCTCGGCATCTCCGGTGATCCACCCCAGCATCCACCGCCGACATTGAATCGCATCGACCGGGCACTCGCAACCGCGGGGGGCGTCTTGCCGCCTGCGGCGAATCAGCCCAGCGAGCCGGGCCGTCTCGGCCCGGTGCACGACCGCATTCCCTGTGGGTTCGAAACCAGCGCAAGGGCACGCTAAAAGCCCACGGACTCTAGTCCGTGGGCTTCGACCTACGCCTCACGCCTCTTCTCACGGGCACGGCCCCCAGTTGGCGAGCAGCGTCAACAGGTCGAGGATGCCGACGGTGCCGTCGCCGTCGAAGTCGGGCGGCCCGCCGGGGTCGCTGCCCCACGCTGCAAGCAGCGCCAGCAGGTCGAGGATCCCGACATTGCCGCCCGCATCGAGGTCCCACGGGCACTTTCCGGGGACGGCAGCGTCAAAGAGGTATGCCGAGCCGGAGTTGGTGCCGTTGTCGTCGTCGAGATAGGCCCCGACGATGGCCGTGGCGCCGCTGATCGCGACCGAGATGCCGAACTCGTCGATCGCCGCACCGTCGTCGGGCAGGAGCTTGACGATCTGCCGGCCCGTGGTGCTGTCCAAGAGGTAGGCGGAGCCGGAGAAGTCGCCGTTGTCATCGACCCATCGTGCCCCGACGATAGTGGTGGCGCCGCTGATCGCGACGGAGATGCCGAACTCGTCGCCCGCCGCGCCGTCGTCGGGCAGGAGCTTGGCGATCTGGCGGCCCGTGGTGCTGTCAAAGAGATACGCGGAGCCGGACAGATCGCCG
>JADFIM010000134.1 GCA_022566725.1 Planctomycetota bacterium | reverse complement strand
GGCCGGGAATGGCGTGCTACTCCGCCTGCTGCAGGATCGCGAGCCGGCGATTGATGAGCTGGTGGGGATCAACAACATTGACTACCCAGCGGTCGATGTCCCCAGGCGGGCTCGGCTTGTCAAGGCCGATGTCTGCGCCATGGCTTTTCCGGAACACGAGTTCGACCTGGTCTTCTCGCTGGCCACCTTCGAGCATGTTCACGACCTTCAGCGCGCGGTTGAGCAGATCCATCGTGTCCTTCGTCCGGGCGGGTTGCTGATTGCCAAATGGAGCCCCATTTGGAACGGTTTCGACGGGCACCACTATGGCGCGACGGTGAAGGTGATGCAAGCGATCGAGCTCCCGTGGGTTCACCTGATCTTCGACCGCACGACCTTGGGGGCGTACCTTGTTGACGGCGAAGGGTTTGACCGCAACCAAGCCAGACAGGCGACCGAGGATATCTATGATTCCGACTGGCTCAACCGCCAATCGTTGCGGGCATACCGCGAGGCATTCGCCCATCCCGGCTTCGAAGTGCAACGATTCGACGGGATTCAATGTAACTTCCGACCGCTAATGGCCCGCGTGGCGGCTGCGGTGGATCGAGGGTTCGTCCCACGATGGCGCGTCGCGGAGTTCTTTCGTCGGGCCCGGCCGGAGGAAATCCTGACGTACAAGCTGATCGTTCATCTGAGACGGCCTGAAGAGCGACCCCGCGCTCAGGACGCTCGCCCTGTCCCGACTGTCAAGGAATAAACGATCCTTTTGACGGGAATCGACGGTGACAGGCCGAGTCCTGAAACAGACTCCCGTCCTCCCTTTCCTCCCCGGCCCCCCGAATGATCACCACGCGTGCCTATTCGACCCGCCGGGCAGTCACGATCAGATCCGCATCATGGACGGTCAGCGTTTCTGCGGTACTGCTGTGCTTAAGCCGGAAGTTGATCCGCACCGATGGCGCCCCAGTGGGATGGAACGTGTGCTCGCCGAGATGGAACAGATGACGCGGGATGCGGTCGGCCCGCTGGATGCCTAGCATGCCGTTTCTCATCTCCATGATCGTAAGCCGTTCGTCATTCTCACTGCCATACACATACGCGCCGAGATAGGCCCTTTTCTCTTCATCATTGAGCGGCTCGTTGGTTTGAGGCACGTGTGCGCCTTCCACGCTTTCAAGATAGTCGATGACGCGCTGGGCCTTACCGTTACGAGCGTGGGTGAGCAGCGTGATACCATGCGGGCCGCGGATGCGCTGTATGCCGGGGTTGGCCTCGATGATCGCGCGCACGGCATCAGCCTGATCAAACATCGCGAACGTGAACAGGTTCGGTCGGGCGCCGTGGGCGATCAAGAGCTCCGCCATGTCGCGACGCCCCATATGGGAGGCGGCCCCAAGCGCGGATTCCCAGTCACCGAAGCCCCAGTCCCAGGACGCCTTTGCCAGCGCCGGCCGATCCGTGATGAGTTCGCGCACGGCATCGATGTCGAAATGCGCATAGCGCACGACCTCCTCCACGAGCTTTGGGTTCTGCCCGGGGAATTCCCTATACACAGAGCTGAAGGTGCTCGCATTATCGTGCTTGTCGCCAACAGGAGCGCCGATTCCATACGCGCCGGCAGCGAGATAACCAGTGGGAACACCAATGAGAAACGCACGACGCGGAAGCTTTGACATGCTGCACCGCCTGAATCGTCTTTTTCGCGTGACTTATTCCAACGCAATCGTGTCCGTGACCGCGATCCGTGTTCGTCAAGTCTCACAGGCGGCCAACGGCCAAAGAATTGCACACCGCATGATCGCTCACCTCAGCCAACATTCCCCATTTGACCAACGCGCAGCTCCACCGCCGAGCGTTCCGAGCACGAGCGGAACGCCCTCCCCGGTAATACAAGCATTTTCCAGTCGCTTGCTGCTGGGTGAACGCCATGTCGGTTGTTTAGGAACGCCGAGGTCATCTGGGAAACCCGGGCTTAGAGCAGCTCCACTTGAGGTGTAGCTTCTGCGACTGACCGCGAGCGCCAGGGAGCGGGGGTCGACCGCTTGCTGAGGCGCGCGGCTCGTCTATCGCTCGCTACAGATGAACCAAACATGCGCTAGAACGGGTCCGGCTCCTACGCGGCCGTCGATCGCTGCATGATCTCCCCGCGGCGTTTCGTCACGTAGGCAGTGATGGCGTCCTGGTGGCGAGGCCCGGACTCCGATTCCGACTCGAAGGCGATGCCGTAATCAATCGCCGTGCCCGCGACGCCGCGGTGGCAGATGATCCCGTACAACTCGACGGGATGTCCGCAATCTGGAAACGACATCGAGATGGCGATGCGCCTGGTCTCTAGGAGCGCTGACTCCACCTCACCCGAGACACGGAACCTCGCTCCGGTCGCCGAGATGTCAACGAGCCGAACTGGATATCGCTGGCCGTCCCGACCCGCCCCCAGGGTGACCTCGACGGGCAGTTCAGGATTCGGCTGGACGCGATTCGACCCGCGCCGGTTGAGGAGCCGGCGGATATCCGGAGAAAGATGCTGGAAGTCGCTGTAATCCGTGAACCGAAATCCATAGCTGCGGGAGTCGGGCTCCTCGGTCCGGCGCGTCACCCTCGCGCGCGCCACAAGCGGCCTGTCAAGCCGGTCGGAGGTAAACCGAAGCTCCACCTCTTGACGGATCGCGAGATCCGGGCAGCGAGTCAAAGAGAAGCGCACGCCCGCTTCGTCGGCGCTGAGATCCAGGAGCAATCCCGACACGTCCGGTTCGTCGGCCAACAGCAGGCTCACGAGTAGGGCGTTGCTCTTTTCGAGTCCGATACTGGTCCAGGCTCGCCCTTGCATGGTCACTCCTACGACGCGGGGCCGTCGCTCCAACCGTTGCTGGTGCCACTCGCCCACCCCCCACATTCGAGAGAAAGCGGGCGCCAGCCGCTGCAGACGACTCCTCTTCGGATGTCGGGTCTTTCGTGGCTAATCTTGAGCTCACAACCCTTGCGAGATGAGTGCCACGGCGCCGTCGGCAGCGTGAACGTTTCGGCGAACGCCGCCGGGCAATCGTTACGGGGCGCGCTGATCTACAGCCGGCTGATCGGCCATCAGTGCATCGAATTCATCGACCATCGGCGGAACTTCATTGGTCTGGATGACCGCCTCGGATGCCGCCAGCAGACGGCCGGCGACCAGCGGCAGACCCACCACGCCGATCGCGGTTGCCAGCGCCGCCACCCGCGGCCAGACAACAGGCCGTGACACGATCGTTTCGCTGGTCGGCGTAGGCATGGCCAGCATCGGCAGGCCCAACAACCGCAGGTAGTACCACGCGCTGATCGCACTGTTGATCAGCGCAATCACCACCAGGGCGACGTGGCCGGCTTCGACACCGGCCATGAACAAATACAACTTGCCCAAGAAACCCAGCAGCGGTGGGAACCCCACGAGCGACAGCGCCGTGATCGCCATCACGATCGCCAGCGCCGGGTGGCGGTGGCGCAGACCGGCCAGATCGTCCAGGGACTCGATCTCCTCGCCCTTGCGCTCAAGCGCCCCCAGCACGGCGAACGCGGCCGTGTTCATCACCCCGTAGGCCAGCAGATAGAACAGCACGGCGTTGATGCCAAGAGCGGGCCCGGCGATCACGCCGATGAGCATGTAGCCGCTATGGGCAATGGAGCTGTAGGCCAGCAGCCGCTTTGCGGACCGCTGCAACATCGCCCCGATGTTGCCCAGCGTCATCGTGAGCACACAGATCATCCACAGGGTGATGAGGATCGGCTGGGGCAAGCCCTCCACGCCCGGGCCGAGATGCCCGCTCCAGCCGACGGTCATCAACAACAGGATGATCGCCAGCATCCCCGCCGTCTTAGGTACGAAGGCCAAGAACGCGGTCACCGCAGAGGCGGCGCCTTCATAGACGTCGGCGGCGTAGAAGTGCATCGGTACGGCCACGATCTTGTATGACACCCCCAGCAGCGCGAGGACCATGCCCACCAGGGCGAGTCGATTCAGCCCGCCGGTCGCCGCCTGCTCAGCAAACGCGTCGCGCATCTCGGTCAGCACGATGGTTCCGGTCGAGCCGTACAGCAATGCTAACCCGTAAAGGAATATCGCTGCGGACATCGCTCCCAGGAAGAAATACTTCACCGCCGCTTCCAGGGCTCGGCGCGAAGGCCGGCTGATGGCGACCATGACGTAGGTGGGCAGCGACGTGAGCTCCAGAGCCAGGAACAGCCAGATCAGGTCGTTGGCGTTGCACACCAACATCACCCCAATCAGGCTCAGCAGGAAGAACACGAAGTACTCGCCGCGGCTGACCCGAATAGGATCAAAGCGTGCCCGACCGCTCGCCACCGCCTGCTCCAACGGCCGGTCGATCAAGCCAATGCTCAGCATCGTCAACACAATGCCGATCGCGCAGACGACCATCTTCACGTACTTGCCCAGCATAGGGATGAGCAGACCATCGGCAACCTTCGCAAGGTGGTCGTCGGTGTAGAGCAAAGGCGTGATGATGAACGCAACGGCGAGGAACCCGATCACCACCAGCGGGACCGCATTGCGGAGGCCTCTGGCCTTGCACAGACCCATGACCGAAATCACGACGACCCCAGCGAACAGCCACATCTCCGGGATGAGGAACCACAACTTGTCAACCATCGATGCGCTCCTCATGCTCGCGGGGCTGCTGCACAACGACGCCCAGGTCAACCGCGGGATCGGAGGGCGATTCGTGCGACGCTGCTAGATGGCGTTCAACCATCGCCGGGTAGGCCCCGAGGACGCTTTCAATCGAGCCTTCCATAGCGTCGGTCAACGGCTTTGGCTGAAGACCGATGTAAAGGCACAGGACGGCTAGCGGGGCAAGCACCCCGATCTCCCGTATGGTCAGATCAGCGGGGAGGCGAATCGCGTGGGCGGCCGCGCCGCGGGCCGGTTCAATGAGCGGCCCGAACACCACTTTGCCCACCATGATGAGCAAGTACATTGCGGCGAAGATCATCCCGACGCCCGCCACTGCTGCGTACCACGGCCCCAGCACCCCCGGATAGATCGCGTTGTCGGCACTAGCCGTAAACGCACCGACGAGACAGAGAAACTCACCGACAAACCCATTGAGCCCCGGCAGGCCAACCGATGAAAGAACGAAGAACACCATGAAGAACGCCCACACCGGCATCCGCTTGGAAAGCCCGCTTAGCTTGGTCATGTCGCGAGTGTGGTAGCGCTCGTAGATCATCCCCACCAGGAAGAACAAGGCCCCGGTCGAGAGGCCGTGATTGAGCATGTACAGCACCGAGCCCTGAACACCCAGCGGATTCAGGGCGAACAGTCCCAGCACGCAGAAGCCGAGGTGGCTAACCGATGAGTACGCAATCAACCGCTTGATGTCATCCTGCACCCAGCAGATCAGCGCGGTGTACAGAATGCCGATGATCGACACCACCGCGATGGCCGGCGCATACGCGACCACCGCCTCCGGGAGCATCGGCAGCACGAACCGGTACAGCCCGTACGTCCCCAGCTTCAACAGAATGCTGGCCAGAACAACCGACGCGGCCGTCGGCGCTTCGGTGTGAGCCAGCGGCAGCCAGGTGTGCAACGGGAATAACGGGACCTTCACCGCAAATCCCGCCAGCAGCGCCAACAGCACCCACGCCTGTTGCGACGCGGTAAGTTCGGTGGCGGCGAAGACAGTCAGCGCTGCGATATCAAACGACCATTGCCCGTACCCGATCTGGTACTGCCAGGCAATGTAGAGCAACCCCGCCAGCGCAATCAGCGATCCCGTGAACGTGAACAGAAAGAACTTGGTGCACGCCCTAGCCCGGCCCTCGCTTCCCCAGATCGCAATGAGGAAGTACATCGGCACAAGCGTGAACTCGAAGCAGACGTAGAAGAAAATCAGATCGCGGGCGATGAACACCCCGATCATCGCCGCCTCGATCGCGAGCAGCCAGCCGTAGTATTCCTTGAGCCGCTCGTTGATTGCAGTGAACGACCCGGCCACGCACAGCGGCATGAGCAGCGTCGTCAACAGGACCAGCAACATCGAGACCGAATCAGCCCCCAGGCTCAGCGTGATGCCGAGCTTCTCCAGGCCCGGCCAGGGGATCGACCCCTCGAACCCGAAGCCGCCGTCGTCCCAGTGCCCAAACACCAGTGCAAGCATCACGCTGTAGACAAAGGTCGCCGAGGACACCCCAAGCGCAATCCACTTCGCCTGCCGCGACGGCGCAATCGCGACGACGATCGTCCCGAACAAGGGAACCCCGAGCAGCAGCGCCGGCCAGACCCACATCAGCCCGCCCCTCCCATCCAATGGCTCAGCCAATCGACCAGTTGAGGCATGAGGAAGACAAGAATCGCCAGCAGCGCGACGCCTCCGGCCATCGACACCGCGTATGACTGCAAGATGCCGTTGGAAAGCGGCTGAAACCCGCGACCCAGCAATCGGGGAATCCGTGCAACGCCGTCTACGATCGCCATGTCAATGATGTAACGGTCGAAGAGATTGAGGATATGACCGCCCAGCCACAGCGGCCCGCGAAACATCAGGTGGTACAGCTCGTCCACGTACCACTTGTTCTCCATCGCCGTGGGCAGCCATCGCGTGGCCGGATTGGCCAGCATCGCATTCTTCAGTCCGTCCGCGGCTTTGCGATTCACCAGGTGGAAATATCCCGCAACGGCAATTCCCAGCAGCCCGACGGCGCTCGCCACCCACGGCATCCAGTCGTGAGGGTCCCCCCAGAAGCCGACGCCCTGGGCATGCGGGGTGTGGTACGCGGCGGTGGAATCATCAATCCGCTCACCCGCCCAACCTTTCAAGAAGATCGACCCCACCGCGCCGATCGTGATGACGATCAGCACGAGGTTGACCGCCAACCGCGGCGCATGTGGGCGAAACTCGCCGTGTTGGGGGGCGTGATCATCGTCGTGTTGCTCCTCGCCGGGCTCGAAATGAACCGGCCCGGCACAAACGCGGAACCACACACGGAACGCGTAATAGGCGGTCAGGAACGCGGTGATGATGGCGATGACACCCAGCGCCCTAAACCCCGGACCCGTCGAGATGAACGCCTGGGCCATGATCGCGTCTTTGGACCAGAAGCCGTTGGTGATCAGCGGCACCCCGGCCAAGCACGCACAGGCATAGAGCATCGTGAAGCTGGTGATCCGAAACCCCGGCAGATGCCGCAGACCCGAGACCTTCCGCAAGTCCACTTGCCCGGCGAAACCGTGCATCACCACCCCGGCGGTCAGGAACAGCACCGCCTTGAAGAACGCGTGGGTGAACACGTGATAGGCCGCCCCGACGCTCGACAACATGCCGAGGCCCATGAACATGTAGCCGAGTTGCGAGATCGTCGAATAGGCGAAGATGCGCTTGATGTCGTGCTGGGCCATGGCGATGGTCGCCGCCAGCAGGGCCGTCAACCCGCCGATCCACGCGACCACCGTCAACGATGCCGGTTCCAACAGGAACACCGGGTACATTCTGGCCACCAGAAAGACGCCGGCCGTGACCATCGTCGCCGCATGGATCAGGGCCGACACCGGCGTGGGACCTTCCATCGCATCGGGCAGCCACACGTACAACGGGATCTGCGCGCTCTTGCCGAACGCCCCGAGCATCAGCAGGTATGGAATCGCCTTGATCGACCAGCCGCCGGCTTCGGCGCTGTAACTTCCGCTTTGGAGCGCCTCAAACAGCGCGCGATATTCGACCGTCCCGAAGTTATGCCAGATCAAGTAGATGCCCAGCGCCAGGCCGAGGTCGCCGATGCGGTTGACGATAAAGGCTTTCTTCGCAGCAGCGACGGCTGAGGGCTTGTTGTAGTAGTACCCAATGAGCCAGTAGGAAGCGAAACCAACGCCCTCCCAACCCAGGTAGAGCATGACGAGGTTGTCGCCCAGGACCAGGGCCGTCATGGCGAAGAGGAACACGCTCATCCCCGCGAAGAAGCGTGCGTACCCCTTGC
>JADFIM010000133.1 GCA_022566725.1 Planctomycetota bacterium | reverse complement strand
CTCCCTTCCAGGAAGGGGGTTGGGGGAGGGTCAAAGGCCGCACCCATCGGCACGCATCACCCCTCACCCTGCCCTCTCCCCTTAAGGGGAGAGGGTTCAGAAACAGTCTCTTACCTCGACATTGTAGGGCGTTTCACACCAGCCCGAGCATGCTCGCGCTGGCCCAGGTCATAAGCAAGATGAATGCCACCCGCACCCACCGCAGGGGCAGGGTATGGGTGAGCCCGGCACCGAGCAGAGCACCGACCATCGCCGTCGGAGCCAGGGCAGCGGCGATCAACAGGCTGTCCTGCAGGCCCAGCGCGTTGCCGGCGGCGTCCATGTGCCCGGCGAGTGTGGCGTTCTTGCGCACCGCCCCAACGATCGAGGTCAGGCACATCACGGCACTGCTGGCGGCGATGGCCTGCCTCAGTGGCAGGTTACAGATGCGCTGCAACAGCGGCATCGCGATCGGCCCTCCGCCGATGCCGAGCAGCCCCGCCACGAGCCCCATCAATCCGCCAATGAAACCTACCGGTCCCCACCCGATCCGAGGTGGCGCGGTATCCGGCGGCCGGCCGCCGTCCTGAAATAATTTGATCACATTGAACACGATCACATACAGCAGGAACCCACCGTAGATCTTCTTGAGGATCTCGCCGTTGATTTGATTGCTCGCCTCCACGCCGATGATGATGAACAGCAGTCCGAACGGAAGCATGCGGGCCACGACATCCCATCGCACGGCCAGGGCCTGGTGGTGGCGGAGCAAGGCTGACGCCGCAACAAACACGTTGATGATCATCGCCGCCGCCTGGGAGAGGTGCTGGTCGCGGCTCATCAAGAGGGTCAGGATGGGAATGATGACGATCGAGCCGCCGACCCCAACCAGCCCGCCGATCGCGCCTGCGAACAGGCCAAGCACAAGCAAGAGGATCAACTCAACCAAAGGCACGGACGCAGTGTAGTTGCAAATGCACTGCCCGCCTGCGGGCGTCGAGCCGGGACGCCGTCGGCGGCATCCGGGGGGAGGGCCCGCGGCCCGGATTCTCCCAAGCTTCTCTTCTTGCCGCGCTTGCCGAGGCGGAAGGACCGGCAATCATCGGACCGCGTGCGGGAATACGAGCTTGTCAGCGGTCGGCCCCGGGGTATATTGGCTCTTACGCAGAGTCGTGTTGGGCGAGCCCGAGTGCCCGCCTTGGCAGGATGGCGACTCGCTCGGCGCGTGGAAGGGAACGCGAAGAAGATGGAGGCACACAAGGCGGCCGCGGTTACACCGTGGCTGCTCAAACGCAGTAGCAATTCGGCTGTGCCATTGGCGTGGGGCGCATTGTGCGTTGCGCTGGCCGGGGCTGCCGCAGGTTGGACGCTGACTCACCGACGACCGGCGCCGATGCTGGTCGCGGTCTCCCATGTTGGGCATAGATCAGCTGATTCGCCGATCAACGCCGTGCTTCGCAGTGATACTGCCGTGTCGGTGGCAAAGAACAATCCCGTGAAACCATCAGTTGCGGCGAACGGCGCGGCGCAGCCACAGCGGTCCACTTCAGCCGATGCGACGCGGTGGTTTGACGGTCGGCCGATCCGGCCTGTGCGCACGATGGCGATGCTGGTGACGGCCTACAGCCCTGACGAGCGTTCGTGCGGCCAATTCGCCGACGGCATTACCGCCAGCGGCTATTCGGTGTGGACCAACGCCATGAAGCTCGTAGCGGCCGATACCTCCGTCCTGCCGTTTGGCACCTTGGTGTCGATTCCCGGTTATCACGACAGCCGGGCGGTGCCTGTGCTGGATCGAGGCGGCGTGATCAAGGGCGATCGCCTTGACGTCCTCTTCCCGACGCATGAAGCGGCGCTGCAGTGGGGAGTTCAGCATCTGGATGTGACCATCTGGCAGTACGCCGACGGCCAACCGGACGACTTCACCCCACGGTTCAAGCCCGGCGGCTGAGCCGGCTCGTCGCCGCGTGCTCCGTCGATGCTCGAGCGGCTTGATTACGTTGGCGCGGTCGGGCGGGACGGGTCGCCCCACCTTGGCAGCATGATCACGGCTAGCGAGGGGCGGACCCTAGCTGACCCAGACGCCGCACGGCACGATGATTTGGATCGATCTGAACGGCTCGTCTGTAGTGCTCGATTGCTTCGTCCACGCGGCCGAGTCGTTCGAGGCCAATACCGAGATTGAAGTGAGCGTTTGCGAGCTTCGGGTTGAGTTCTAGCGCTTGGCGGTAGTGCTCGATTGCCAAGGCCGGCCGACCCGTCCTCATGTACGAAATCCCGAGGCGGTGGTGCAGCTGCGGGTCGTTCGGCAGGCTTTCCTCCGCGATCTTCCACTGGTCGATGGCCGCGGCATAGTCTCCGCCTTGCATCAGTGTCCTGGCCCGGTCGTAGCAGTGCTTCGAACTGATTCCCAGCGCCTCGACCTCAAACCGGATCGGATCGGGAAGGGCAAGCACGCTCGACAGGCGGCGCGACTTCTGGCCGGCTTCTTCGGCGCGGTCAAAGTCGCCCAAGCGTGTATAGGCCTGCGCCATCGCCGCGAAGACGGCGCCGTCTTGCTGGCCGTACTGAACTGCACGTTCGAGATGATGCAAGGCGGTTTGAGGATCTCCCAGCGCGATGAGCGCCTGTCCCAGACCGCGATGGGCGACGGCCAGCGTCGGATCCAATTGAATCGCCTTGCGGTAGTGGTCACGGGCCTCATCGAGTTTTCCCTCCCTCATCAGGGCATCGGCGCTCCGGAAGAAAACCGGCGGAAACTCCGGCTCAAGCTCGGCTGCTTTCTGGAAGAGGCGGGTGGTCTCGGCCACGTCGGCGCCCTGCAACTCCCGCACGTACGCTAACAGATATGGCCAACGAAAGTCGTTCGGCGCCAACGCGTAGGCATGCCGGTAGCATTGCGCCGCGTGGCCATACAGTTCGTGGACGTCGCAGACGGCCCCGAACCTACCCCAGGCCTCGGGTGAGTCCAACTGCCTGCGGACCGCCTGGCGAGCCTCCTTCAGGCGTTGCGCCACGCGCGCCTGCATCCGTGACGTATCTGGGTCGGGGACCCGCCAATCCAGGGGAGCAGGGCTCTGTGATAGCTCCTCGTCGGGCACCAGAACCACAATCGCGACCCCCGCTGCTATCACGATCATCCCGGCCGAGATCCACAGCCACCACCGGCGGCCAGCGCGCGGCGGCGATGCCGTCGCCCGGCGTGATGATCTGGGGCGTGATCGTTGCTCCCGGCGACTCATGGCTGGCGCTTTCCCGTGCCACGGGTGACCTGGACGAAACGATCAACCTCCGTCGCGGGGAACGATTCCCTTGCTCCGTCCGGCCAGCGGACCTCGATTCGATCGACCCGATCGACATCACCCAGTCCGAAGTGCGCCCGCGGGTCGCTGCTGGACAGGTAGCTGAATCCTCTGGTGATCGCGCGCACCAATGGCTGCCCGTCACAGAAGACGGTGACGCGAGCGCCGATCGCGTCGCGCCGCAGGCTCAGGTCCGTCGCACGAACGACCAGCCAATGTCCGTTGCGCGGAGACGTGTTGCGATACAGGCGTGCCGGGCCCTGGACGTTGCTGATCAAGATGTCGAGGTCGCCGTCGGAATCGATGTCGCCGATGGCGAGGCCTCGCGTGATCTCGATGAGGCCGCAGAGCGAGGCTACCGGGCGTTCGATCAGCTCGAACCGGCCTGTCCCATCGTTGAGGTAGAACAGGTTCGGTTCGGCCAGCAGGTTCCACGGCGGATCGATCGACGCGTCTGGAAGTGGATCAACTCGGTTGACTCGGCCGTTCGCTACGACCAGGTCAAGGTCGCCGTCGAGTTCGACATCCAGCGCGGCGGTTCCAAAGCCGGTGTACTCCATACTCGACGCGGCGAGTCCCGTCTCACCAGTTACGTCGTCGAACCCCACCCCGCGACCGAGATTTCGGTAGTGCGTGTTGGTTTCGACTCTCAGGTGGGTCACGAACAGATCGAGTCTGGAGTCGTTGTCGAAGTCAGCCGCGACCACCCCCATGCCCGCCTCAGACTGACCATGCAGATTGTACGCGGCGCCCATCATGAGGGCGACCTCGCGGAAGGTCCCGTCGCGTTGGTTCAGCCACAGGTGGTTGGGGTACGCGTCGTTGGCGACGTAGACGTCGATCCAGCCATCGTCGTTCAAGTCCTCGCAAACGACACCCAATCCGGCGGCGGGTATCGACGCGACGCCCGCTTCCTCGCTCACATCCGTGAAGCCCGGCCGGCCGGAACTGCCATTGTTATGCAGCAGGACATCGTGAACGGGAGGAAATTCTTTTGGCCCGCAGTAGTCGCGTCGCCCCGCCTCATCGAAGCAGCGCAGGTGCGGGTCGAATTCAACATACTGCGTGACATACAAGTCCAGGAAGCCGTCGCGGTCGTAGTCAAAGAACGCGGCCGAGCACGACCAGCCCGGCACGTCGATGCCTGCGGACTGCGTGATGTCCTCAAATGTGCCGTCGCCGCGGTTTTGATACAGCCGGTCCGGGCCGTAGTTGGTCACGTAGACGTCGGCATCGCCGTCGTTGTCAATGTCCCCGATGGCGACGCCCATGCCGTAGCCGCCGTCGCCGAGACCTGACTCAGCCGTCACATCGACAAAACGTCCGTCTGGATCCTGTCGGTAGAGTCGATTGGTCGGGGTCTGCTCGACCACGGCGTCGGGGAGACCGTGGTTGCCGTTGATAAGGTAGATATCCAGATCGCCGTCGTTATCAAAGTCGAACAAGGCGGCACCGGGGCCGATGACCTCCGGCATGTACAGTTCGCCGGTGGCGCCGGTTTCGTGGACGAAGTCGAGGCCGACCGCAGTCGTGATTTCAGTGAACCACTGCGCTGGCGGCGCCTGGGTGGCGTCACCAGGGTTGTCGGCGTGGTCCGTACAGCCGCCGCCGAGGCACATGCCCAGCAGCCCAGACAGTGCTCCAATCAGGCGGGTCACTCGGCCAGGAGCGCTGACGACCTGTCTGCGTATCCCAAGACTCACGGTCGGTGTGCGGCTCGGCAAACTTCATAGCCCTCCCACGGCGCACCCCGCCGCCCAAGCGGGGGCTCGGCGGCGGCTGGATTGGCCGTTGTCTCGACTCGCGGGCAACGCGCGCCGGATACGGCAGCGAATGCTACTATAGCACATTGACCGCCATCCACATGCCGCGTCAGCGTCGATCTCGGCTGGCGCTTGTCGCCGTCGCGTGGCTGGGCAAAATCCGATGTGGATCGACGTCTGCGGCGCCGCTGGCTGCCGCCGGGTTCACTAGACGTTAGAATCTCAGCCGTGATCAGCCGGGTGCAAAGCTTCATTCTCCAAGGCATCGACGCTACGCCGTGCGAGATCGAAGCGGATCTCAGCCCGGTGGGGCTGCCCAAGACCACCATCGTCGGGCTGCCGGACGTGGCGGTGAAGGAGTCGATCGAACGGGTGCGAACGGCTGTGCTCAACAGCGGGTTTCGCTTCCCCCAAAGCCGGGTCACGATCAATCTTGCTCCGGCGGACGTGCGAAAGGAAGGCCCGGTCTACGATCTGCCGATCGCTGTGGCGTTGCTGCTGGCGGGTGGAACGATCGATCCAGTTGCGGGCGACGGCCGTCCGCAGGCCCGGGACTTTCTCATTGCCGGCGAGCTTGCTCTCGATGGGCGGATTCGCCCGATCAAGGGTGTGATCAGTCTGGCGCAACTGGCCGGCGAACTGGGTGTGCGAGGGGTGATTGTTCCATCGGCCAACGCCTCCGAGGCGGCTGCGGTGGACGGCATTGAAGTCCGCGGGGTGGAGACTCTTGGGCAACTCGTCTCGCTGTTCAACGGTCAATGTCAAGTTCCGCCACACTCGACGATCGACATCGAGTCGTTGATCGCCGAAAGGAAGCCGAAGGTGGACTTTGCTGATGTGCGCGGGCAGGAGGCAGCCAAGCGAGCGCTGACCATCGCCGCCGCCGGCGGACACAACGTGCTGATGCTGGGCCCGGCGGGAACCGGCAAGACGATGATGGCCAAGGCCCTGCCCGGTGTGTTGCCGCCGCTGAGCCGAGATGAGGCGTTGGAGGTGACTCGAATCTATTCCAGCGTCGGCGGGCTCGCGCCTGGCCAACCGTTGATGACCCGGCGGCCCGTGCGAACGCCGCACCACACGGCCTCCAGCCCGGCAATCATCGGCGGAGGAACTATTCCCAGGCCCGGCGACGTGACCCTGGCTCATCGCGGCGTGCTGTTTCTCGACGAGATGCCGGAGTTCTCTCGCGATGTGCTGGAGACTCTTCGCCAGCCGCTGGAGGAGGGATGCGTGACCGTCGCGCGTGCCAGGGGCTCAGTGCGGTTCCCTGCGCGGTTCATGCTGGTGGGCGCATTGAATCCGACGCCCAAGGGCACGATGGCTCGCGATGAGGTCAGCCAGCGGGCGATGGAGAAGTATCTTTCGAGGATGTCCGGGCCGCTGATCGACCGCATCGACATCCATATCGAGGTGCCGCCGGTTCCCTATAAGAAGCTTGCATCGAAGCAGCAGGGGACCGACACCGCGACCATTCGGCAACGGGTGCTCGATGCCCGGCAGGTTCAGTCTCAGCGCCAGGGGCCTGGGCTTATCAACGCTGAGCTATCGGGCAAGGCGCTGGATCGATATGTTGAATTGGATGACGCGGCCCAGACGCTGCTCGGCCAGGCGATGACGGAGATCGGGCTCAGCGCTCGGGCTTATGACAAGATCCGCCGTGTGGCTCGCACCATCGCCGATCTGGAAGCGACTGAACGCGTGCAATCCCACCACATCGCCGAAGCGGTGCAGTACCGCCTGCTCGACCGCATCCTGTGAGAAATGCCGACACGTCGAAACACCGAAAATCGAGCCGGGCCGTCCACGTCGCCCGGGACTGGTGCACGTCCATGACATCCAAAGAAGCCCACGGACTCGAGTCCGTGGGCTTCGCCGTGAATTGATTACAACGTGTCGTGGCGGGTCACTTGATGCGCCGCCTTACATCCCCGGGGCGAAGCCGCGGCGCATGGTGTTCTCGCATACCGACCGCGGCTCGACGAAGTGCAGCAGGTAGTCCGGCCCCCCGGCCTTGGTTCCCACACCGGAGAGTCCCAGGCCGCCGAACGGTTGCCGACCGACCAGCGCCCCGGTGATGGCGCGGTTGAGATACAGATTGCCGACGCGAAACTCACGCCGGGCCTGCTCCAGGTTCGATGGTTTGCGGCTGTACACGCCGCCGGTGAGTTTGAAGCCGGTCGCGTTGGCCAGCTCCAGCGCTTCGTCGAAGCTCTCGACCTTCATCACGCAGAGCACCGGGCCGAAGATCTCTTCGTTGGCGATGCGGGCCGTCGGCGGGACTTCGGCGAAGATGTGCGGTGCGATGTAATCGCGCCCGGACATCAGCTGGCGCTGCGGGGGCAGCGTCATTTGTAACGCAAGCCGCGCTTCGGTCTTGCCCAGGTCGATGTACTCGTTGATCGACTGGTATGCGTTGCGATCGATGACCGGCCCGAAATCGACCGCCGGATCCAGCGGATCGCCGATCTTCAGCGTTCGCGTCGATTCGGACAGCCGCTCCAGGAACGTGTCGTAGGCCGATTCGTGCACGATCGCGCGCGAGCAGGCCGAGCACTTTTGCCCCTGATATCCGAACGCGGACTGCCGCACGCCGAGCACCGCCTCGTCCAGATCGGCCGACGCGTCGATGATGATTGCGTTCTTGCCGCCCATCTCGCTGATCACCTTCTTGATGTGCCGCTGGCCCGGCGGAACCTGGCCGGCCGCAGCAACGATGTCCAGCCCGACTTCCATCGAACCGGTGAAGGCAATCAGCGCCGTGCGTTGGTCGCGCACCAGCTTGGCTCCGACGGTGCGGCCCGGCCCGGCCATGAAATGGATCACGTCCTTCGGGCAGCCCGCTTCGAGCAGGATCTCATAGAAGGTCTTCCCGATGCCCAGCGCCGGTCCCGCTGGCTTGATGATGGTC
>JADFIM010000132.1 GCA_022566725.1 Planctomycetota bacterium | reverse complement strand
CAGGCCCTTGACGATCTGAGGCCAGACCTTCACGTAGAGGAAGCCGAACGCGATGAGGAATACCACCAGCGTCGTGACCGCAGGCAGCCAGTTCACGTCCATGACTCCCACGTGTTCTACGCCCTGCTCAACAGCTTCTTCGGCAGCAAGCAACAATGGCATCTCGTTGGGTCCTTGGACTTCTTCGAACCATCTGATCGGCGCGTGCACGGCGGAGATCGGACGTTGGCGTGCGGAGATTACGGATTCGGAATCTTCCCCAGCGCAATGATGCCGACGATCACCGAAAACAAGGCTACGCCTTCGACCAGTGCGGCGGTGAGGATCATGTTGATGAAGATGCGGCCGGCCATCTCCGGCTGACGGGCGATCGCTTCCACCGCACTGCCGCCGATCCGGCCGATGCCGATGCCGGCGCCGATGGCGCCGAGGCCTGCGGCCAAACCGACGCCGAGACCGGTCATATCGCCTTGAGCGAGGAGCAACCCGCTCAGTGCAGTGACTGTGTCCGCACCCGGGGCGGCTCCGGCGGTCCCGGATGTAAAGAACGCCAGACCGGCAAAGGCGACCAACATCATGAGCAAGGGAGTTTTCATTTGAGATTGGCTCTCTTTGGTGACGCGGTGGGCACGCGTCGATGTGAGGTCATCACTTTCCGCCGGGCGACGTGGCCCACGTGCACGCCGCGCCGATGTTGCCGTGCCTACCCGCCGGCTGCCTCCAACGCCGGTTCCCGCCCAGCCTCCGCTTCCTCGTGTTCATGCTCCTCGTCGTGATGGGACATGAGGCTGATGAAGACTGCGGTCAGAAACATGAAGATAAACGCCTGGAGGACGGCGATGAACAACTCAAGGAACGTGATGACCACGGCCGCCGTGCCGCTGATCAGAGTGATGCCGCCCACGCCCAACGCGCCCATGCCACCCTTGGCCGCTGTTGCCCCGAACCCCAGTAGCACCGCCATCAGCGTGTGCCCGGCGAACATGTTGGCAAACAGACGAATCGCCAGGGCGATCGGCTTGATGAGGTGGCCGACCAGTTCGACCGGCACCACGATGAGCATCACCGGCCAGATATACCACCGCTCGCGGATGAGTCCTCCCGTCTGGTGCTCCACCCATCCCTTGAACCCCAGCTCTCTGAATCCGTGGATCTGGATCAAAATCAACGACAGCAACGCCAACGCGCTCGTGATCATGATGTTCGCCGTAGCTGTGCCGCCGAACCATGTTGACGCGTCGTGACCAAAGACCAGATGGGTGATGTCGAGGACCGGCACCAGGCCGAAGAGATTGTTGAAAAGGATGAAGAAGAACAACGTCAAGAGGTACGGCAGGTATCTGCGGGTGTGTGCTTCTCCCAGCACGGGCACGAGCATCTGGTCTCGCAGATAGATCACCATCGCTTCGATCAGCTGGGCGAAGCGTCCCTTGGTGATATATCGCTCGTTGCCCTCAGACTCCGGACCGGTGGCGATGGCCTTGGCTGCCTTCATCATCGCCGCCACGAAAACAATCGTCACCACGGCGATCGTCACCATGTGCATGGTCAGAATCGGTGTTCCCCCGGCCGTCTTGAGCAAGATGACGTCGGTGACGTGATCGGTCGGATCGTTGGCGGCAAGAAGAAGCATCGGCGGGCAGAACCCTGATCTATTGCGATCCTTAGTTTATGTGACCCGCTGCACGTGCATCGCCAGCACGGCCGCTTCGCACACCTGCACGATCACGTACGTGATTGCGATCGACAGCAGCAACGGCGTCCCGCCAAGCGGAGCCGCGGAGTATAGCAGGTACGCCGCAGCCGGGGTCAGCAGCAGCCGCCCCACGATCGCCGCCAGCCAGATGGTGACCCACGAGATCATCGGCCGCGATCGCCACGGCTGCATCGCCACCACCGCGACGACACCGACACCCGCCACCACCGCGGCGCCGGCCGGGCCGGCAACGCCCACTTCCCATCCGAACCCGCCTACCCACACCACGGCCAGCCATCCAAAGCTCGTCGCTATCGCCGACCCGCAGACCGCCACCAGCAACAGTCCAGTCGGCAGCGCGATGCTCGGCTCGTTACCAGGTCTCGCCCGGGCGGTCATCGGGCCGGTCATCGCTCGACGTGTTGTCATCATCGTGAAGTTGCCAATCATCATTCGGCGGCAGCGGCCGGCCTCGACCGGTCGTCGGGTGCAGTCGGTCCAGCTGGCGATTGAGCTTCAGCGCGCCTCTAATCAAGCTCCACAGCCCGACCACGATCCCCAGGACCGAGCCAACCAGGATGCCCGTGGGACTGGTGCCTTGCCAACGGTCGAAAAGCCAGCCGAGTATGGCGCCCGCGGCCACCTGCGCCGCGACCTCCATGCCCAGCCCGGCCATGCGCCAACCGACTCGAATCTCGGCTTCCAGGTCCCCTCGACTGGGTCGGCCGGTTTTACCCACGCGGTGCGTTATACCACCCCAGTCGCCTCTGGGCAGCCGATTCAATCTCCGGCTACTATCCTGACGCACATGACCATCCCTGAATCCCAGATCATCGACGTCACCCCGAAGCAGCTTGGCCGTACCGAGGGTCTGTTCGTCCCTGCGATATTCCTTGGCTTGGGCACCACGCTTCGACATCTGTTCACCAACGTTGGCCGGGAAGGCAAGAACAAGAAGAACATCTGGGTCGTGCAGTACCCCGAGCAGAAGCGCGACGATCGGCCGGTGGAGCAAGGCGGCCAATACCGTGACAACTTTCGCGGGGTCCATCGGCTCAATCGCGACGAAGACGGCCGGATTCGCTGCGTCGCCTGCTTCATGTGTGCGACCGCCTGCCCCGCCGACTGCATCCACATCATCGCCGAAGAATCTCCCTGGCCGGACCGCGAGAAGTATCCCAAGCAGTTCGACATTGATGAGCTGCGCTGCATCTACTGCGGCATGTGTGAGGAGGCCTGCCCCTGTGACGCCATCGAGCTGACGCCGCATTACGAGATCGCCGGCCTCAGCCGCGCCGAAATGATCTTCGATCGCGAGAAGCTGCTGGAGATCTACGACCAGACCATCGACGAGAAGCCGATGTGAGTGGATGTTTAGCCGTGGCCGCCAGGCCGCGCGCAAGCAAGGCGCAAGGGATCGCTGCATCGCGACACAAAGCCGCGACCGGTGGTCGCGGTCTTGCCGGTAATCCTCCGTCGGCGGAAGGCTACTTCGTTCGTTCCAAGGTGCCCTCGAAGTTCTTGAACTCCTTGCCGTCGGGGCCCGTTGCGTAGCTGATGTAGGTGTGGCGGTTGGGGTCGGACAGATCGAGGGTGCCGCGGCTGCTGAACACGTGTCCGGAGGCAGGATCGCGGTGGCTGCCGCGGGTGGTCAGGACCTTCGAGTCCGGGTCGTAGGTGCCGGTCTCGAACATGATCGCCGTGGACATAGTATCCATCCAGATGAACTCGTACTGGCCGTCGATGTTGTTGTAGCCCATGTATCCGATGCCGCGGAAGGGGCCCCACTTGGATTCGGACTCGACGGTCTCGTGGATGTACCGCCCGTCGAGGACCCATTCGCGCTTGACCGTACCGGGCATCTCCATCGGCTCGGCCCCCGGCTCCATCCACATGCGGAAGAGGCCTTCCCACTCGCCGATTATCCGGTTGAGGTACTTGTGATGCTCATTGGGTGCTCCGGGCTTGGCCATGGCCTCCATCTCTGCGGACATCTCCATGTCGGGGTGGTCTTGCGCCGGCTTGGCCGACGCTAGGGGCTGGCCCCCCAACACGATTGTGAGCCGTCCGGCCGCAAACGCGAGTCCAGCCACCGCGAGCAGGCCCCATACGCTCCTGTTGATTCTCATGTCTGACTCCTCACTAAACTCATTTCTCCGCAACAATGCGTGACCCGCCGACCGTCGGCGAGCCTCACTGGAACTTATACCGCGCGAACAGACCGAGTTGCAAGCGAGGAGCTCCACGATTGGTCGCAAGGTGGAACTGGCATCCGGCGGCCGGCGACGGCGGACAATCAATCCCCGCGCCAGAAGCGGGGGGTGAACAGGACGATGATGGCGAAGACTTCGAGCCGGCCGAGGGCCATTAGCAGGCACAGGACCAGCTTCGTTGAGGAACTCATCCAACCGTAGTTCTCGATCGCGCCGACCATGGCCAGCCCCGGACCGATGGTGAACAGGGACGCGATGCTGGCGCTGGCGGCGGTGGTGTAGTCACAGGTCCCGTCGCCGGTCCATTGCTCAAGCAGCATCACCGCGCCGGAGCCAAGGACAAACAGAATCACAATGCCCACAACGTAGGCGAGTGTGGCGAGCTTGAGTTCGTCGTCGACGGTGGTGCTGCCGACCCGCACCGGGCGGACGACGTGCGGCCGAAACACCCGCTCGATCTCCGAGAGCATCACCTTGAACGCGATCCAGATGCGGATGACCTTGATGCCGCCGGCGGTGGAACCGGCCGAACCGCCGATGAACATCAGCAGGATCAATACGGCCTTGGCCAGGAAAGGCCAGGTGTTGAAGTCGGCGGTGCAATAGCCGGTCGTGGTGGCGATCGAGACGGTGGTGAACACGCCGTATCGGATCGCGGCCCCTGCGGATGCGTCGATCGGCCGGCCGGTGGTGGTGGTGATGGATTGGCCGGCAAGGCATAGCACGATGATTGCCGAACCGACCACCATCAGCCCCAGGTAGGTTCGAAGCTCGGGATCTCGCCAGACGCTCTTGAGCTTGCCGCGGATCAGCGCGAAGTACAAGCCGAAGTTCACCCCCCCCAGGACCATGAAGCAGATGATGATGATCTCGACCGCCCGGGACTGGTAGGCGCCGATGCTGGCGTTGCGGGTGCTGAAGCCGGCGGTGGCCAGCGTGGTGAACGTGTGGCAGACAGCGTCGAAGAGGCTGGTTCGGCCGATGAGCCAGACCGCAAGGATCTGGGTGGCGGAAAGGACCAGATAGATGTACAGCAGCACTCGAGCGGTCTGGCGGATATGCGGCTGCAGCCCTTCGGGGGACGGTCCGGGGGCTTCGACTTGAAAGAGGCGCTTGCCACCGACGCCGAGGGTGGGCAGCACCGCCACAAAGAGCACGACAATCCCCAACCCGCCGATCCATTGTGTGAACGCGCGCCACAGCAGCAGGCTGCGAGGCAGCGCGTCGATGTCGGAGAGGATGGTCGCCCCGGTGGTGGTCAGCCCGCTCATGGCTTCGAAATAGCAGTTGACCGGGCTGTTGAATGGGTGGGTCGCGGCCGGTCCGTCGGGCAGGTGGACCCATAGCAGGTAGGGAAGCGCGGCCAAGGCGGCCCCGACCAACCAGGTCAGCGCCACCAACAGTAATGCTTCGCGCCGGCCCAACTGTGGTCGAGTGGATCGGGTGAGCCCCCACAGGATGCCGCCGGCGCCAAGACCGCTGACGGCGGCGATCAACAATGCGCGGAAGGCTCCCGCTTCGGCTGGTTCATCTTGCAGAAGTTGCAGACCGGACCATGCTGCGACCGCCAGCAACAACAGACTCAACACCACCAGAAGCAGGCCGAGCTGTTTGAGAACGTAGCGCAGGTTCATGGAGGCTCATCCCGCGGCGAAGAGCTTTTTGAGTTCCTTGTCCCGGCCGTGGGGGCCGATGACCAGCGCCGTGTCGGTTGGCTGCAATGTGTCATCGGGTCCCGGGACCCAGGCGCGGTCGCCCCGGCGGATCGCAGCGACGATCCAGTGCGGCGTCAGCTTGACCTCCCGCAGAGCCTTACCGATGACCGGTGCGTCGTCGCCCACTCGAACTCGATACGCGTCCACCACGCCGTCGGCCAGCGACGACAGTTGTTGCAGCGGACGATCGTCCAACGTCATCTGGATTTCGGTCGTCGCGACCACACTCGGGCTGAATGCGTGATCGACGCCGAGGTGATACACCAAGTCCAGGTAGGTGGACCCCGCCACGACCGCAATCACCTGGGTGACCCCCAGGCTCTTGGCCAGGACTGAGGCGATGATGTTGTCTTCATCATCACCGCGCAGCGCCACGAAGACGTCGGCCTGGCCGATGTGCTCCTCCTCGAACACGTTGCGATCGGTGGGACTGGCCTGGAGCACCGTGACCCAATCCAGTTTGTCGGCAAGCTCCTCGGCCCGCTGTTGGTCGGTTTCGAACAGCCGAATGGAGAAGTTGCGGTCGTGCAATGCCCGGCAGAGCCAGACGGCCATGGCCGGCCCGCCCATGAGCACGACGCGTCGCCGCCCGAGCTTGTCATCGTGAAAGAGCTTGCGGGCATCTTGAAAGGCGCTGGCGTTGCCGACGAGAATCACGGTGTCGCCGGGCTGTACCGCGCTCGACGCCTCGGGGATGAATGCTTCGCCATTGCGAGTGATCGCGGCCAGCCTGGTGCCGAGTGGAAGCGACAGCTCGGACAGCGGTTTCCCGATGGCCGTGGCATCGTCGCTGACGGGAAACTGCTGCATCTGGATGGCGCCGCGGGCGAAGGTCTCGATGGCCAGGGCCCCGGGGTTTCGCAGCGTGCTGGCGATGGCCAGGGCGGTTGAGTATTCCGGGCAGATCAGGCGGTCGATCGAAAGATATTGCCGGTAATCCAGACCGCGGTGCTCAAAGAACGAGCCGTGGTGAACGCGGGCGATGGTCTTGGTTGCCCCGACCCCCTTGGCGATTGTCGCGGTGAGCAGGTTGATCTCGTCGCTGCCGGTTGCGGCCAGCAGCAGATCACAATGATCGCCTCCGGCTTCGCGCTGCACCGCCGCCTCGGCCCCATTGCCACAGCAGGTGGCGACGTCCATGGTGTCGGCGACGGCCTGCAGGCGCTCCGGGTCGATATCGATCACCGTGATGTCGTGGCCGGCCGCGACCAGCACTTCAGCCGCGTGGGTGCCCACCTGTCCGGCGCCACAGATAATGATGTTCATAAGCCGGCCCTCGACCCCGGCACCTACCGCGCGCGATTCGCCTCTGGGGGCGGCGACCGGCGGTGCCCGCGAGGCGAAGATCATATACCAGCCCGCAGGTTGCGGGCGTGTGCCCAGACCCTGCGCCGCGTGTCGCCGTCTCAGCCGTTGTTTGTCGGCGACATCGATGTCGCGTCCAGGCATCGAACTGATGGCCCATACGCCCCAGAGCCCTGGTGATTCGGTGGCGCGGAGTTTGTACGCTTATGCGGTGGAGGCGAATGAAGATGAATGGCAAGCTGTGGTGCGTGGCGTTGGGGGTCGTGTGGATGGCGGCCGGGAGCGGCTGCGCTTCTGGATCGGGTCCGGCAGACGCGGGTCGAGACCATGTCAGGTTCCTTTCGTCCAGCTTGGTGATGCCCACGCCCCCATTGCGGGGCGATGGCGCCCAGAGCGCCGCAACGTGGCCCGTGGATCAACGCCATTGGGAGTATGCGCGAAACGATGCGCCCTTGAGTGTGAGCACGACGCCGCGGTACCGCCGGACGGCATGGGCCGAGATTCGTACGATTGATCGTCTGCGCACGACCAACGGCCGGCCGCGAGAGTTTTCCACCACGACCATTCGAACGATTCACCAGCCGGTGGTTCGCTGACTGACCGCCCAGATGGCCCGCATTTCGGGGATTGTAGCCGGGCAGCGTCGACTCGCGGGCACGTGTCTGCGATTACCTCTGGTTACGGCCAAAGTTGTCCTTGACAGGGTCGCGGGCGACTGCCATACTGCAACGTAAAGACGGTTACCCGGATCGGCTGGTTGGGCGGGTGTGCTGCTTTGCGAGTCGTCGCGCGATTGCGGGTGATCGTTCGCAATGGTTCGGTCTGCTCGTGACAGGCAGTTGAACAGGGGGCTGGAAAAGATGCCGACGACGACAAAGAAGGATCTCATCGACCAGATCGCCAAGGAAACGCACCAGAAGCGGTCGACGGTGAAGAGGACGGTGCAAAGCTTCCTGGACAACGTGATTCGTGAGATCAGCAGGGGGAACCGTCTGGAATTTCGCGATTTCGGCGTTTTTGAAAT
>JADFIM010000131.1 GCA_022566725.1 Planctomycetota bacterium | reverse complement strand
GCGGTCAGGGAGCACCCCAAACTGGTGGAGAAGTGGTTGGGTTCCGTCGTGCCCTTCACCGACAACTTCTTCGCCGCGCTGAACGCGGCGGTGTTCTCGGATGGCTCGTTCGTCTATATCCCCAAGGGTGTCCGCTGCCCGATGGAACTGTCCACGTATTTCCGCATCAACGCCGCCAACACCGGCCAGTTCGAACGCACCTTGATCATCGCCGACGAGGGTGCTTACGTCAGCTACCTCGAGGGCTGCACGGCGCCGATGCGCGACGAAAACCAGCTGCACGCCGCCGTGGTCGAACTCATCACCCTGGACGATGCGGAGATCAAGTACTCGACGGTCCAGAACTGGTACCCCGGCGACAAGGACGGCAAGGGCGGCATCTTCAACTTCGTCACCAAGCGCGGCAAATGCCAGGGTCGGAACTCCCATATCTCCTGGACGCAAGTCGAGACCGGCGCGGCCATCACCTGGAAGTACCCTGGTTGCATCCTGCTTGGCGACAACTCGGTCGGTGAGTTCTACTCGATCGCGCTGACGAACAACCACCAGCAAGCCGACACCGGCACCAAGATGATCCATATCGGGAAGAACACGACCAGCAACGTCGTGTCCAAGGGCATTTCGGCCGGCTTCGGCCAGAATACCTATCGCGGGATGATCAAGATCAATAAGGGGGCGGATCGGGCGCGCAACTTCACGCAGTGCGATTCCTTGCTGCTCGGCGACAAGTGCGGCGCGCACACCTTCCCCTACATTGAAGTCAAGAACAGCACCGCGCGAATGGAGCACGAAGCAACGACTTCCAAGATCGGCGAGGACCAGATGTTCTATCTCAACCAGCGGGGGATCTCGACCGAGGACGCGGTGGCGATGATTGTCAACGGCTTTTGCAAGGAGGTCTTCCGCGAGCTTCCCATGGAGTTTGCCGTCGAAGCACAGCGGCTGCTCGAAGTCAGCCTCGAAGGCAGCGTCGGTTAACGAACTGAAGGAACATTCATGCTCGAGATTCGAAACCTGCATGCATCTGTAGAGGGCCACGAGATCCTCAAAGGCGTCGATCTGACCGTCAACGCCGGTGAGCTGCACTCCATCATGGGACCCAACGGCTCCGGCAAGAGCACGTTGGCGCAGGTTCTTGCCGGCCGGGACACCTACGAGGTCACCCAAGGCGAGGTGCTCTATGAGGGTCGCAATCTGTTAGAGATGGCCCCGGACGAGCGGGCCCGTGCGGGAGTCTTCATGGCCTTTCAATATCCGGTTGAGATCCCCGGCGTGAACACCGCCTATTTCCTGCGCGCGGCGCTGAACGCCATCCGCAAGCACCGCGGGCTCGAAGAGCTCGACGCTGCTGATTTCCTCGACTGGGTGAAGGACAAGATGAAGCTCGTGGACATGGATGAGCGCCTGCTGAACCGGTCGATCAACGAAGGGTTCTCCGGCGGCGAAAAGAAGCGCGGCGAGATTCTCCAGATGGCGGTGTTGGAGCCGAAGCTCGCGATCATGGACGAGACCGATTCCGGGCTGGACATCGACGCCCTGAAGATCGTCGCCAAGGGTGTGAATACATTGCGCAGCGCCGACCGGGCGATCATTGTCATCACGCATTATCAGCGCATTCTCGACTACATCGTGCCCGATTTCGTCCACGTGCTGGTTGATGGGCGGATCGTCAGGTCGGGAGGTAAGGAGTTGGCGATTGAGCTAGAGGAGAAGGGATACGCCGGGATGGAACAGAAGAACGCCGCCACGGAGTCGATCGCTTCCTGACGAGCCCACGGGTGTAGTGCAATGCTTCAAGTAGCCCAGAAGACGGATGACTATCTTTCGCGTTTTGCGCAGGTCGAGGCTCGCCTGGCGGGTGATGGCGCGGCGTTCTTGTTGCCGATTCGCAAGAAGGCGATCGAGCGATTCGCCGAGCTTGGATTCCCCACAACGCGAGACGAGGATTGGCGGTTCACCAATGTTGGGCCGATTGCGAGAACCGCCTTCGGGGCGGCTACCCGCGATGGCGAGGCAGTCGAGGCGCAGCAACTGGCGACATCAGCGCTGCTGCAGGCTGACTGGCCCCGGCTGGTCTTTGTCAACGGCCATGTCGCGCCCCAGCTTTCCTCGGTGGGGAAGCTTCCCGGCGGCGTTCGGTTGGAAAGCCTTGCCGCGGTCGCGCACGCCGATCCTGAAGCGCTCCAGCAGCACTTGGCCAGGCACGCGGATTATCAAGACCACCCATTCACCGCCCTGAACACCGCCTTCATGGAAGATGGCGCGTACGTGCACATCCCGAAGGGGGTGTATCTCGAACAGCCGATTCATCTGGTGTTTGTCTCGACCGCTGACGCCGGGCCGGTGGTTTCGCATCCTCGCAACTTGATTGTGGCCGAGACCGGAAGCCAGGCGACGATCATCGAGACCTACTTAGGCTTGGGTGACGGCGTTTATTTCACTAACGCCGTGACTGAGATCATCGTCGGCGAGAATGCCGTGATCGATCACTACAAGGTGGGGCGCGAAGCGCAGCAGGCTTATCACGTCGGCACCACACAGATCCACCAGGATCGATCGAGTAACGCATCATCGCATGCGGTCACGATCGGCGGAGCCCTTGTGAGAAATGACATCAATACCGTGCTCGATGGGGAAGGAGCCCAGTGCACGCTGAACGGCCTGTACCTCGTGTCCGGCCGGCAGCACGTGGACAACCACTTGCGGGTGGAGCATGCCAAGCCTCATTGCGACAGTCGCGAGTTCTTCAAGGGTGTGCTGGATGGGCACGGTAAGGCCGTGTTCACCGGGCGGATCATCGTCCGCAAAGACGCGCAGAAGACCGATGCGAAGCAGACCAACATGAACCTGCTTCTGTCGGACCACGCCCAGGTTGACACCAAGCCGCAGCTCGAGATCTTTGCGAATGATGTGAAGTGCACGCACGGAGCGACCATCGGCCAGATCGACGAGAACGCGATGTTCTACCTCCGCTCTCGCGGCCTCAGCGAGCCAGCTTCGCGGGGCCTGCTGGTCTATGCGTTCGCCAGTGAAGCCATCGACCGGATTCAGCCTCAGCTGTTGCGAGCCCAGCTTCGCCAGACGTTGTTCGATTGGCTACCGGAAGGTCATCGGCTGCAGGATGCACGATGAGAACGACTGCGATCACCGCCCAGCCCGGTTCTGCGCAGCATCGGCCGGACAGCTTCGATGTCGAGCGGGTGCGGCGCGATTTTCCGATTCTGCAGCGGACGATCAACGGCAAGCCGCTGGTGTACCTCGATAATGCGGCGACGGGGCAGAAACCACAGGCGGTGATCGACACGATAAGCCGGTACTACGCGGCCGAGAACGCCAACATTCACCGCGGCGTTCACCGGCTGAGCGTCGATGCCACGGCAGCCTACGAGGGGGCCCGGGCCAAGGTGCAGCGCTTTATCGGGGCCGCCCGGCCGGAGGAGATCATCTTTGTCCGCAGCGCCACCGAGGCGATCAACCTCGTCGCCCAGGCGTATTTGCGACCGATGCTCGAACCCGGCGACGAAGTGCTGATCTCCACGATGGAGCATCATTCCAACATCGTGCCCTGGCAGATCGTGTGCGAACAGACTGGGTCGGTGCTCCGCGTGGTGCCCATCAACGATGCCGGCGAGTACATGTTCGAGGAATACGAACAGCTCCTCAGCTCGCGGACGAGGCTCGTCGCGGTGACGCACGTTTCCAATGCGTTGGGGACGATCAACCCGGTCCGCCGGATCATCGAGGTTGCCCACCAACGCGATATCCCGGTGTTGGTGGACGGTGCGCAGGCCGCGCCGCACCTGGCGATTGACGTGAAGGAGCTCGACTGCGATTTCTATGCGATTTCGGGGCACAAAATGTTCGGCCCCAGCGGGATCGGCGCGTTGTATGGCAAGTACGAGCTTCTCGACGATATGCCGCCGTACCAAGGTGGGGGCGAGATGATCCTGTCCGTCAGCTTCGAGGGGACGGTGTACAACCACGTGCCGCACAAGTTTGAAGCCGGCACGCCCAACATTGCCGGGGCCATCGGGCTCGGCGCGACGGTGGACTATCTCCAACAGATCGGGCTGGACAACATCGCCGCATATGAGCACGAACTGCTGGACTATGCCACGGAGGCGCTGTCGGGGGTGCCGGACGTGCGTCTGATCGGGACCGCGAAGCACAAAGCTGCTGTCCTGTCCTTTCTCGTGGGTGACATTCATCCGCACGATGTGGGGACGATTCTTGACCTGGAGGGGATCGCCGTGCGGACCGGGCACCATTGCGCCCAGCCGGTGATGCAGCGGTTCGGGATCACGGCCACGGCGAGGGCCTCCCTGGCCCTTTACAACACCACCGCGGAAATCGACGCCCTGGTTGCGGGCGTCGGCAAAGTCCGTAAGGTGTTTGGCTGATGTCCGCTCTCACCGATCTCTATCAGCAACTCATCCTCGACCACAACAAGAGCCCGCGCAACCGCCGGAAGCTCGAGCCCGCGGATGGCCGGGCCGAGGGGTACAACCCGTTGTGCGGCGATCGGGTCACGGTCTACCTCTCGCTGGATGGTGATGTCGTTCGGGACATCGCGTTCGAAGGCTCCGGCTGTGCGATATCGACCGCGGCCGCCTCCATGATGACTCAACGTCTCAAAGGCAAGAGTGTCAGCGAAGCGAAGTCGCTGTTTGAGAAGTTTCGCCGTCTCCTCACCGATGAGCACGGTGTGGGCGATGGCGGTCCTGAGCTGGGGAAGCTCGAAGCGTTTGGCGGGGTCCGGCGGTTCCCGGCGCGTGTCAAGTGCGCAACGCTGGTCTGGCATACACTCAACGCAGCGCTCGAAAACCGTGAAGATATCGTCTCGACGGAATAGACTGCCCGGCAGTACCGAGTCCAACGAACCCCAGCGAATCGAAGGTCAAAGCCTTGGAAGGATCACCACTTGATAACCTCAACGCCCAGGCAACCGAGGCGCTGGTGGTCGAGGTGCTGGGCAAGATCTACGACCCCGAACTGCCGGTCAGCATTTATGAGATGGGTCTGATCTATTCCGTTGAGGTAGATCGCCACGACGTGGTGACCATTCGCATGACGCTGACCAGCCCGGCTTGCCCGGTGGCAGAATCGCTACCACGCGAGGTGCAAGCGAAGGTCAAGGCCATCGACGGTGTGTCGGATGCCAAAGTCGAGCTGGTTTGGGACCCGCCGTGGACGCCCGATCGGATGACGCAAGCGGCGCGCCTCGAAGCGGGGCTGATGTGACACCTGCCGGATGCGGATTCACGCGGCGCGGTTACGGATCTTGGCCACCTCGGTCAGGGGTTGGTTCGGCCCATCTCCCTGGCGGAACTGGGGCTGATCCTCCTCGTCGCTGCCGATGGTGACCGGCCCCTTGAGAGGCGCGTCGAACCTCACCTCGTGGTTGTTCATCCTCAGGCAGACCCTGGAGTGGATCACCTTGCTGACCCGGATATCCACGGCTCCGCTGCCGCTTTCACGATCGATCGTCTGCATGATTTGCGCGTGCTCGGCCTCACATGCGTCGAGCTTCTGCTCGGTCTCAGAGATCTCGAAGCTCAGCTCGGTGAGGCGCTCCTTCTCGCTGGGGCGAAGACTCTTGCCTGCGGCACTGAGCGCATCGTATTTGCGCTTCTGGACCTGAAGCTGCTCCTTGAGCTGCTTGGCAAGCCCTTTGAGCTTTCGAATATGGTCGCTGAGCAGCGGGCCGGTGCCGAGGACGATCACGCTCGGCGTCCCGGCGGGCGATCCGAGCACTCCCGCCCGAATGCTGCCGGCCACCGCGACGCTTCCCCCGATGATCGCTCCCTGCTCGCAGATCAGATCTCCCCCGATGACAAGCTCACAATTGATCAACTCTCGACGGATGGTGAGGTTGCCTTTGATATGTCCCCGAACACCGTTGAGATATCCCGCATTGGCATCGCCGCCGACGAGCAACTGTCCTCGATCTTTCCCGGCCATCCCCTGTCGGCAAGCGAAGTCTCGCCCACAGCGAATAGTGGCGGCTTCGATCAGGCCGCCGACAATGATGTCCTCCGTGGCCTTTACCTCGAAGCGGTCGCGTACTCCCTGCCGTACATTGACGGTTCCATCGAAGTCAATGTTGCCCGTAGAAAAGTCCACGTAGCCATTGACCTCGAAGAGCCGACTCAACCTGAGCACACCGTTGCTGTATTGCAGGACACCGTCGGCCTGAGCAATCACGCGTTCGCTTGAATCGACCATTAACGTGGGGTCAAGCTTGATTTCGCATCTCTTACCCGGCCTGGCATTGATCGTTCGGCCGGTCACATCTCGGCCGTCCTCTCCCTCGGTCGGTTCATGGAGGGTCGCGACGTGTGACCCCTCCGTGACGCGGATGTACGACACGCGATTGTAGTGACTGAAAGCTTCAGAATCGTCGGATGCATTCTCGGCCCGAGATTCGGTGGCGGGATCGAAACCTTCAATCCACTCGAGCCTTCCGTCTTGGCCGTTCACCGCGGCGGTTGACTCCGCGATCACGTGCTCGAGCTGATCAGTGTCATCGTGAAATGCCTGGACGATCTGTTGCAAGCGAGTCTCGACCGTCGCATCGATGCTGACGCCGCGCTGCCGCACTACCGCCGCCAGTTGTGACGCGTCGAGCGTTTGCTTTGGAAAGTCGCGCGGTATGATCACCGTGGCAACCGCACCGTCGCCTTCAATCCTGACCACGATCTCGAGATTATCTTCGGAAGATGAACTCATACGTTGCGCCCGGCATCATGGCCGGCTGAGCATAGCGACCCGCGTTCGGCTTCGGGGCAGCGGCTGCTCAAGCTGCGGCCATCTTCTCCAGTGTCTCTTTGATACGCCCGCTGAGTCCGTCCGGCGTGAATGGCTTGACCAAATAGTTGTTCACCCCGGCCTTGATCGCCTCAACGACTCGTGGCTTCTCAGATTCCGTAGTCACCATGATGATCGGAGTGGCGTGACCCTGACCTCGATAGGTCTTCAGGAAGGTCAAGCCGTCCATATTGGGCATATTCCAGTCGAGAAGGATGAGCTCGGGCTTGAACGCACCGGCCTTGCTCAATGCGTCCTGGCCGTCGCATGCCTCCTCCAGCTCGGTATATCCCAACTGAGTAAGGACGTTCCGCTGAATGTTTCGCATTGTTTTCGAATCATCAACAATCATGACTCGCATAGGAGAGCTCCTGGAGAACGGTGGTGGATCATCCGGCGGCCGAGGCGGTTTCGGAGGCGGATTGAGAACCAACAGCGCTTTCGACCTCCCTGATGCAAACTTCCACGGCAAACTCACCGCAAGACGAGTGGCACGGAATGCTGATGCAAGTACTATCGCTTGGCGTGTGAATCCGGTGGTTCTTGCCGATCACCACGGATGGGCAGCTGATGCTGATGGATCTCCCCGTGAACTTTGCCTTGGCGTTGCCCGAGATCATGTTGGCGAGCTCACCGATCGCGTCGGCAAAGTCGTCGCTGTTGGCACTCAGGGGTGCGCCGGCGAAAGCGGTAACGACGCCTTCTGCCGTTTCTTTCGGGAAGCTCAGCACGACGGCGCCGACCACGTCACCCGACAGGCCAATAATCCCTGAGATGTCAAACTTCGTTGGGAGAGACTCAGCGACCTCCGGACGGCCGAAGGTGATCGGCATACTCAGCATCGTATCGAAAACGATCTGGGTTGCGTCGATGAACGCTGTGACGTAGCTGGTGTCCATTGTGTCTCCCTCGAATCCGATGACAGTTCAAGCAATTCAGTTTGTCCATGGTCAACCAGGAATGGGAGCTGTGACGAACGCCGCCCGTCGTGACGGCAGCCACGCCCTTTGTGGCGCTGGTTCTGAAATCGGTCCAAGAGGATCGCCACATTCGCGAAAGTGCCAAGGACGTTCGGATCATGCCGGCCGTATTGTGTCCGAACCGCTACGCAGCTCGCCGCCGGCGGGCTCCGCCGATCTCTTTCATCGGCAAGGCGGTGAACCGGTGGCG